>JAEUJR010001130.1 GCA_016793585.1 Archangium sp. | reverse complement strand
CAGCACCGACGAGAGCACCGCGAAGTCGAAGCTGCCGGCGAGGTAGAGCGCGAGCGCCGAGAGCACCAACGTCGCGAACACGCCGTAGACGAGCATCATCGCATCGACGGCGACGAGCAGCGCGCTCCAGTCGTCGGCGGCGTGACTGCGCATGGCCATCGCGATGCCGAAGAAGCCGGCGACGACGGCCCCCGCCACCAGCGCGCCGCGCCGCATCGATGACGCGTAGTACGCCCGCAACCGAATGCGTGGGTTCCTGCCCGCCGCCGCGCGGAAACCACAGAGCGTTCCATCGACGAGCACCAGCAACCCAAGCAGCCACGGCGTCATGACAGCGCTCCCAGGCGCGCTTTCGCCTTGCCCAGCGCCGACACGAACGGCCCGGCGAGCGTCGGGTCGAGCCCCACGAGCGTGTTGAGGCTGCGGAGGATCGGCAGCGGCGACCACGCGCCGTCGAACACCGAATAGACGAGCGGCCGCCCGTGTGACTTCGCCGCGGCCAGCATCACCGCTGGCGGGTGCGCGCGAACGGCCGACAAGACGCCATCGTGTCTGGCCAGGGGCTCCCGCATTCGCGCCCGATGAAAGATCCACGAGCCGAGCGGCGCCGCCCACGAGGCCTTGATGTCGCAGTGGAGCAACGCCTTCGCGCCGGCGTTCGCCTGCCGCTGAAAGAACCGCCCGAGATCGTCACCGCGAAAGTGGTGCAGCACGCCCGTCGAGAGGAACACGTGCGCGCGCCGCTCGAGCGTGAAGGCGTTCGTCACCCGGAACTCGCACCGCAGCCCTTCCTCTTCGGTGAGCTTCTGCGCGAGGCCGATGAGCGCGGGGTTGAAGTCGCACCCGAGCAGCTCGACGTCGTCTCCCAGCTCGCCATACGCCGCGAGCCAGCGCACCACGAAGCCGAGCCCGCAGCCGATGTCGACGATCCGCAACGGGCGCTCCGTCACGGTGCTGCGGAGGACGTTCAACAGCGGCCTCAACAGCTGCAGCAACCGCACGCCGTTCTGGAACTCGAACGACAACCGCTGCAGCTCGGTGTGCGATCGCAGCAGCACGCCGTCGACGGCGGCCGGGTCGAGCACCTCGGCGCCGGGGATCGCGTCGACGACCCTTCGCCCGACCCGCATGCCGTGCCGCTCGAGCACCGCGTTCACGTCGGCACGCTTCACGGGCCGCCGCGCGAGCGTCTCGGGGTCGACGTCGAGCAACAGGTCGCTCAGCTCTGGCCAGTCGGCGCGCATCAGATGGTCATGAGCAACACGGTGAGGATGATGGCGAAGAACACCAGCAGCAGCCCTGCGGTGACGATCAGCTTGTTGAGCGCCTCTTTCTCGTCCGGTGTCTCGGCGCCTTCTCGGAAGAGGTGCAGCGCGTTCCACAACATGTTGTTGCCCAGCTTGCCGCGCCGGCCTTTTCGGTGCGCGTTCTCTTCGTCTTCCTTCTGCTGTTTGAGCAGCTTCTCGTGGGCGGCGCTCACGGCGATCGACGTCGCGGCGTTCGGGTTCGTCGGGTCCCGCTTGAGGGAGCCCTCGAGCGCGAGGTCCTTCTGCTTCGTGCGCAGCTCGTCGACGGACTTCGAGTCGAGCAGCGCTTTGCCCACCGCGACGCCATCACGGCCGGTGTTGCGATCGACCAGCTCCTTGAAGCCACCATCGGCGAGCGCCTTCTCGAACTGCTTGAGCGCCTTCGCCTGCGCTTCGGGCCGCATCGGCGTGACGGGCGAATCGGGCAGCGGGTGGGCGAGGTCGACGAAGCGCTCGGCGTAGGCGCCGAAGAACTCCATCAACCGCTCGGCCTGCTCGTCTTTCGAAACGCGCGGGTCTTCGAGCTGCTGCTTCATCAGCGTGAGATCGGCGCCGAAGCGCTGGCCCAGCGTCTTGCCGTCGGTGAGCGACTTCGGGTTCGGCAGCAGTGCCTTCACGTCACGAACGGGGGCTCCACCGCCCGTCAACGCGTCCTTGAGCGAGGCCCCGAGCCCGTCACGAAAGACGTCCTGCAGGGCGGGCTCGGCGATGAGCTGCTTCACCTCGGCGGCTTCGTTGGGTCGCAGCCCACCCGCGCGCGCCGTGTCGAGGAGCGAGGTCGCAGCGACCCGGGCCTGGGGTCCACCCGAGCGCACGGTTCTGAGCAGGTCCGTCACGGCCATCGAGGCTCACTTTACGCAGACGCTCGTCACGACGAAGCGGCATACGCGCCACCCCGGCGTTACACTCGAGGCATGAGCGACAGCGATGGGCCCGGTTCCGAGAAACGCCGCTTCGCCAGAACGGCCCTGTCGCTGCTCGTGCAGTACCGGTTCAACACCTTCGAAGACTTCCTCGCGGAGTATTCGGTGAACCTCTCGGCCGGCGGCATGTTCATTCGCACCGACACGCCGAAGGACGAAGGCAGCATCATCTACCTGCAGTTCTCGCTCAAAGACGGCAGCCGACTCATCGAAGGCATGGGCCGGGTGGTGCGCGTGAACCCGCCCGGAGTCGCCGGCCGCGTGGCCGGCATGGGCATCGAGTTCCTCAACTTCGACGCCGAGTCCATGGAGCTCATCGAGGAGATCGTCGCGAGCAGGGTGGCGAAGAAGAACTGACTCACCGGGCGCGCTCGGGTTGAATGGCTTCGTGACGCTGCGCGCCCGCCTGCTGCTGGCCTTCCTGGCTCCGACGCTGGCGTTGCTCGCGTTCGGCGGGTTCCTCGTCTTTCGCACCAGCCGCAACGTGCTCGAGCAGCAGCTCGGAGAGGCCTTGTCGGCGACGGCCGCGACGGTCGCTTCGCAGCTGTCGGCCGAGCGCGTGTTGTCGCTCACCGCCGAAGACGCGCAGGGCGAAGGCAGCCGCACCTGGCGGTCGCTGAAGAAGACGGTGGAGGCGATGCAGCAGGCGTCGGGGACGCGGCGCATCTTCGTGTTCGACGGCGATCGACGCGCGAGGCTCGACGTCGGAGGCGGGCTTCCTCCAGGCGCCGAGGTGCCTGAGTTGCTGCGTGACGCGCTCGAGCTCGAGCTGGTCTTCGCTGGCCACCGCAACGCCTCGCAGGTGTTGTTCAAGGGCACCGACGGCAACTTCTACAAGACGGGCTACGCGCCGATTCTGCAGGACGGAAAGGTGGTGGCCGTCGTCGCCGTCGAGGGCAGCGCGGCGTTCTTCGGGCCGCTCGCAGACCTGCGCAACGCGTTCATCGGGCTGTCGGCGCTGACGTTGTTGCTGCTGTTCTTCGCGGCGGTGCTCTCGGCGCGGCAGGTGTCTCGGCCGCTCGAGTCGCTCGTGCGGGCCGCGCAGGCGATTGGCAGCGGAGACCTGACGTCGAAGGTGACGACCGACGCGAAGACGGTCGAGGTGTCGGCCCTGTCGCGCGAGCTCGAGCTGATGCGCGCGGGCCTCGAGAGCCGTGACCGTCAGCTCAAGATGATGCTCGGCGGCGTGGCGCACGAGGTGAAGAACCCCCTCGGCGGCATCGAGCTGTTCTCGGGCCTGCTCGACGAAGAGCTCAAGAGCGCGTCACCGAACCTCGCCGACTCGCTCGAGCACCTCGCCCGCATTCGGCGCGAGCTCGACTACCTCAAGCGCATCGTCGACGACTTCCTCGCGTTCGCGCGGGAGCAGAAGGTGGCCAGGGCGCCCTTCGACGCGAAGCAGTTCGTCTCGAGCGCGGTGGGCCACCTGCAGGCCGAGGCGAGCTCGAAGGGCGTCGCGCTCGAGGTCGAGGTGCCGTCGTTTCGTCTCGACGGTGACGAGAGTCTGCTGACGAGCGCGCTCGTGAACCTGGTGAAGAACGCGCTGCAGGTGTCGAAGCCGGGGCAGCGCGTGCAGGTGACGGGCCGCATCGACGGCGCCAAGGGCGTGCTCGAGGTGAAAGACGAAGGCCCGGGCATCGCGGCCGAGCTGCAAGCGCGCATCTTCGAGCCGTTCTTCACCACGAGAGAGAAGGGCACGGGCCTGGGGTTGCCGCTCGCGCGCAAGCTGGTGGAGGCGAACGGCGGCGCGCTGGTGCTCGAGTCGACGCCGGGTCGAACGGTCTTCACCCTTTCGGTTCCGCTCGCTCACTCGTCGACGAGCTGAACGAACGACTGGTACTTGTTCTCGATGATGTTCACGTAGTCGACGGGTTCCTGGCAGCGGCAGAAGCCACCACGCACCAGCTTGGCGAACTTCGGCCGCGCGAGCAGGGCCATCGCCTTCTCGACGTTGTCGCGCCACACGTCAGGGTCGAGCTTGAGCTCGACCGCCAGCCGCCGCGCGTCTTCCACCCGCCCGTAGCCCGCGTTGTACGCCGCGAGCGAGAAGCGCACGCGCTCGTCGAGCGGCAGCGCCGGCTGATACCGCTTCAGCAGCGTCGCCATGTACTTGATGCCGGCGTGGGTGCCCGTCTCGGCCTCGAACAGCTTCGTGAAGCCCATCTCTTTGCCCGTCGCCGGCATCACCTGGAACAGCCCCTGCGCGCCGACCCACGAGGTGGCCTTCGGGTCGAACCGCGACTCGCGCCACGCCTGCGCCGACATGAGGCGCCAGTCGAACCCGTACTGCGTGGAGTAGCGCTTGATGAGCCCGTCGTACGGCGACAACGAGCCCGTCTTGAACGAGTCCTGCGTGCGGGCGACGACGGCCTGCTTCTTGTTCTCGAAGCAGCGCTTCTTGATGACGTTGTACTCGAGGCCCCGGTACGCCTTCTTCACGAACGTGTTGATGGCGGCGAGCAGCTTCGGGTTGTCTTGCCGAACCGCGAAGGCGATGGCGCGCTCCTGCGAGAGCGAGAGGCCGCTGCGCACGTCGTGACGGGTGAGCAGCTCGGCGTCGAGGAAGTGGCTGTCGGCGACCGTGAGCTCGGCTTCTCCCGAAGCGACGTCGGCGATGAGGTCCTCGACCTCGAGGTCTTCGTCGGCGGGCGCGACGGTGAAGCCGTATCGCTGCGCGAGCGGCGTGAGCGTGGCGGCGTACGACGACGAGGGCCGCACCGTGATGCGTCGGCCCCTGAGCTGCTCGAGCGAGCTGATGGGGGCACCCGCGTCGGGCGTGTTCCGCTCGACCAGCACCTCCTTCACGAACAGGTACGGCGACGAGAACGCGACCTGCTGTGCGCGCTCGGGCGTCACCGTGAATGACGCCGCGATGAGGTCGCCCTTGCCCTCCTTCAGCATCGGCACGAGCGCGTCGTACGAGGGCGCCACCACCACCTCGAGCCGAACCTTCAGCTGTTTCGCCAGCAGCTTGGCCAGCTCGTAGTCGAAGCCCTGCCGTTCTCCCTTGTGCAGGTAGAAGGTCACCGCGTTGTTGCGGGTGAGCAGCCGCAGCGTGCCGCGCTTCTGAATCGCGTCGAGGTCGCCGGTGCCCAGGCCGCGCGCTTCGACGAACGAGTGCTCCATGAGGAAGGCGTCGAGCTGCGAACGGAGCACCGCGTCGGCGGGGCGCGTGGCGAACGCAATCGGCCGACCCTCGGCGAGCGCGAACGGCGCGACGAGCCCCTTCGTGTAGTGCGTGATGGCGTCGTAGCGGCGGCTGTCGACCACGGTGAAGCGCTTGAGCCCGCGAGCGACCTCCCACGCGAGCTGGTCGGGCGGGAACGAGCCCTCCACCTGCTCGACGACGAGCTTCACGCCCTTCGCCTGCAGCCCTTCGAGCGTGTCGACGAACGCGCTGCCCTTCGCGACGTGCACGGTCGCTCCCGCGAGGTCGGCCGCCCTGACGGGAACACCCGCGTCGGCTTCGCGCGCCACCAGCAGCTCGTCGACGACCTCGGTGGGCCGCGTGAACGCGACGAGCTTCTGGCGCGCAGGTGTCACCGTCAGCCCCGCGGCGATGACGTCACCACGGCCTTCGAGCAGCGAAGGAATCAGCTCGTCGAAGCGCTCCACGCCCACGCGCTCGAGCTGCATGCCGTGTCGCTGGGCGAACGTCTCGAGCAGCTCGAGCTCGGCGGTCTCGGGGTTCGCCTGCGGCGGCAGAAAGCCGTCGTTGAACAGCCGCACCAGCACGCGCAACCGCGTTGGACTGCCGGCGTCGGGCGCACGGGTGACACCACCATCGACCGCAGACACGCAGAGTCCCACCAGCAGTGCGTGGAGCATGGTCGCGCAGCGTACCCGCCGGTGCCTCGAAAGACAGGGGCGGTGCTACCGTCGACGCCGATGAACGCGCTCCTCGCCGTCCTCTTCGCTGCGGCGCCCGTGCAGCCGCCCGCCCCGACCGCCGGCGTCTCGATCGTCGGCTCGCTCGCGTGGGCGATGGGGCAGGTGCCTGGAGACGGGCTGACGTTGAGCGCAGGGGCGCGCGTGTGGTTCAGCCGCTTCAGCGCCGGCCTCGAAGCCCAGCTGTTGCCACCCGGGGTGAAGGAGCTCACCGCCGAAGAGCTTCGCCGCTACGACTTCTTCGCAGCGCAGACGGGCGCTGGCCGCACCCGGGGCGTCGGCGTCGCGGGCCTTTTGCCGCTCTGCTTTCACCAGCGGCTCGTGAGCGCTTGCGGCGTCGTGGTGGCGGGCGCGGTGTCGGTCGACTCGGTGTGGCAGCCGCTCTTCTCGTACGGCGCACGCATCGCTGGCGAGTACCCGGAGCACTCGCCAATTCGCGCGCGCGCGTCGTTGCAGGTGCTGCACGGCGTGCTCCGCCCGTCTGGCGCCTTCTGGAGCGCGAGCCCCGTGCAGTTTGGCGCCACGCTCGGGCTGGTCGTCGATGCCGGCTGAGGTCGCTGTCGTCGTCGTCGACGAGCTCGTCCCCGGCCTCGTCGGGCTCGCCCTCGCACTTGCAGGCGTCGTCTTCTTCGGCCGGCTCATCGCGCTCTCGTTGCTCGCGCGTTCGTGGCCGGCCGTCGAAGGCGTGGTGACGTCGATCGTGACGCGCAAGGCGGGGCGGCGGCTCACGGGTCTGCAGTGCACCGTCACCTACGAATACGTCGTCGGCGCGCAGCGCCACGCGGGCACCCAGCTCTGGTTCGGTGACACGTTCGACATCAGCCACGCGACGGCTGAGGCGGTGCGGCGTCGTTTTCGGGAGCAGCAGCGCCTCGAGGTTCGGTACCAGCCGTCGAACCCTTCGCGAGCCACCATCGATGCGCGTGCGGGCTGGCTGACGTGGGCCGGGCTCGCGGGGAGTTCGTGGCTCGTCGCACTGCTGGTCAACGAACTCTTCCTGAAAGGGTAGAGCACCTGCCCGTGTCGCTCGACTGGCATCAGCACCTCAGGCGCAGCACCGTGCTCCCGGGCGTCGACGCGCTCATCGCGGCCGAGCCGGTGCCGCTCTGGGAAGCCGTCGAGGCGTCGCTCGGCGTGCGCGTCGGCCCTCCCTTCTGGGGACATGTGTGGCCGGGCAGCCTCGCGCTCGCGCGACACCTCTCGACGCGCGACCTGACCGGCGTTCGAGCGCTCGACTTCGCGTGTGGCGGTGGGCTCGCGGGCATCGTCGCGGCGAAGCAGGGCGCGTCGGTGCTGGCCAACGACGTCGACGGGCTCGCGATCGAGGTGACGAAGGCGAACGCGGCGGTGAACGGCGTGACGCTCTCGGTGAGCACGAACGACCTCGTCGGCGCTCCTTCGGCCTGGCAGCTCGTGCTGGTGGGTGACGTCTTCTACGAAGCGCCGCTCGTCGCGCGGCTGGTGCCGTGGCTCGACGCGCTCGTTCGTTCTGGCGCCGAGGTGCTCGTCGGAGACCCTGGCCGCCAGTTCTTCCCGAAGCAGCGTGCGCGGCTCATCGCCGAGTTCGAGGTGGCCTGCGTGCCCGCGTGGGACAGCGTGGTCGACCGGCCCGCGTCGGTGTGGCAGTGGAGCGCTGCATGAGTCTGTGTCTGGCCTGCGGCTTCTGTTGCGACGGCACGTTGTTCAACCGCGTGCCGCTCACCGAGTCAGAGGTCGTCGCGCTCAAGGTCCCGCTGCGGGTCGGCGACGGGCATCACCACGTGCGTCAGCCCTGTGTGGCCCTCGATGGAACTGCGTGTCGCGTCTACGGCGATCGGCCGCTCACGTGTCGCCGCTATCGCTGTCTGTTGCTCGAGGCGCACGAAGCCGAAGAGGTGTCGCTGAAGGGCGCGATCGAGATCGTCGAGGCCACCCGCGCGATGCGGGCCGAGCTCGCCGCCGCGTCGGGGGTGAGTGACGACGGCTCCATCGTCGAGGTCGCGCGCGTCGCTGGAGACAAGGCGCCACCCGAAGTTCGTCAGCGGCTGCAGCGCCTCGAGAGGCAGCTCGCGTTTCACTTCGTCGGCCAACGCTCGCTTCAACGCTGAACGAGGGCGGCCGCGAGCTCGTCGAGGTCGTCGCACCAGAACTCCCGCGGCCGGCGCGGCTCGCACGCCTTCACCGTCTGAATCCACCGAAGGGGAATACCCTCGACGCCGAAGACCGCGCCCAGCAGTGCGCCAGTGATGCACGCGTTCGTGTCGGTGTCGCCGCCGAGGCCAACGACGTCGGCCATCGCCTGCTCGAAGTCCGTCGCGCGGCGCAGTTGGTTGAATGCGCACTGCAGGGCGATTCGAACCCAGCCCATGTGCGTGAACGCGTCTGCCGGCAGCGCGTGCGCGGCGAGCTCGAGTGTCGGCAACGCCTCGGTGCATGACAGCGTGCCCTTCGCGAAGGCCAGCGTCGCGTCGAACACCTCGGGCCCGCTCGCGCCCGTTCTCAGCGCGTACGAGATGGCGAAGACGAAGACCTGGTTCGCTGCGACGCAGACCTCGTGGGGATGACTGAGTGACGCGTCAGCCGCGGCGAGGGCGTGCAGCGCTTCGGGGTCGAGCCGGCTGCCGAAGACCGCGAGTGGGCTCACACGCATCAACGCGCCGTTCGCCTGACTGTCTCGCAGCGCGCGTGCACGAACGGTGGCCGCGACGGGCGCTCCTTGTGGAATCGAGGCTCCAAACGCGCGCCGCGTCGTGCCGCCACAGTCAGGCGGGTTGCCCTGGCACCAGGCGATGTACCGGCGCGCGACGTCGTCTTCGTCGTACGTACGCTGCTCGGCGAGCGACCGCGCGAGGCACAGCGCCAGCTCGGAGTCGTCGGTCACCTGCCCGGCCTTCATCGAGAACGGCCCGCCGCCGAGAATCTCCCGCACGCCCTTCGGATACTTCGCAGCAATAATCTCGGAGCGCTCGAACTCCACCGTCGTGCCGAGCGCGTCGCCCGTCACCTGCCCCCAGAGAACGCCGCGTGCCCGACTGAGAAGGTTCGTCATGCTCAAAAGAGTCGCACAGACTCTTTGTCGAAATCAACGGCCGGCGCGGCGTCTGGCGAGGGTGACGAGGGCGAGGGCGAACACGAACGTCGACGCATCGACCGACGAGCACTTGCAGCCCGAGCGCGCGTTCAGCACCGGCGTCGTTCCGCCGTCGACGCCTGCGTCCGTTCGGCTGCCCGCGTCGGCCTGAGGGGCACCGGCGTCGACCATCATGGTGCCCGCGTCGGGCCGGCCTGCGTCGACGGGCATGACGCCCGCGTCGAAAGGAATGCCGGCGTCGACTGGCGGGGCGCCTGCATCGACGACGCCCGCGTCGACGGGAGCAACGCCGGCATCTGGGATTCCCGTCGAGCCGCCGTCACCGAGGCACAGCACGGCGCCAGTCGCGGCGTTGCGCGGGCTGGGCGTGGTGGCGACGAAGTCGGCGGCGTTGTTGTCAGTGTCGACACAGCCGTCGCCTTTGCGCAGCAGGCCGGTGACGATCGACGCCGCAGGAGCGGCCGCGCCTTCGAAGCAGTTCGCGGTACCCGCGCCGACGAAGTCGATGATGCGCGTCGCGTCGGGGCCGGTGAGCGGGCAGGTGCCCGTGATGGGCGTGACACCGTCGACGATGGCCAGCTTGAACTCGGCGCGGCCGAGGTCGAGCGTCACGTTCACCGTGTCGGGGTTCGGCAGCGCCGCGCCGATGGTTGTCTGGCCCGCGCGAAAGGCGATGAGGTGAAAACCTCCCGCGGGAATCGTCGCCGAAGGGTCGAAGTCCGAGACGATCCAATTCGAGCCCATGAAGGCTGCGTACTGCAGCGTCAGCGTGCCCAGCGCGACGGGCTGGGCCGACACGTTGTGCAGCTCGATGAAGTCGGTGCGAAAGACGGGCTGCATCGGCTGCCCGGTCGTGCCTCCCGAGCCGTAGTACTGGCTGCTGACGTCGGTCGATGAGGGGAGCGCCTGCTTCAGCGAGCCCGCCGGTTCGAACTCGGGGCCACACGCTGCGACGCAGACGACGACGAGACTCGGGAGGAGCAGACGCACGCCGCGCACTTCACCCTGCCGAACGCGCGCGCGCCACCTGCTCGTTGGCCATCTTTCGCACGGCCTCTGCGGAGAAGGGCTTGTCGAGAATCGGCCGCTGCACCTCGTCGAGGAACTCGCGGGCCGTCGAGCTGAAGGCACCGCCCGTCATGAAGATGAGCCGCTCGGCGAGCGTGGGGTGGGTGGCCCGCAGGCGGTTGTAGATCTCGGCGCCCGACATCTCGGGCATCATCACGTCGCAGAAGATGACGTCGGGGTGCAGCGCGGGCAGCGCCTCGAGCGCGTGCAGCGGCTGGGTGAAGCTCTTCACGTCGTGATGCGGGCCCAGCACACGCTGCAGCGCCAGCAGCACCGACGGCTCGTCGTCGATGAGCGCCACGATGCCGCGCTCGACCACCAGCCGCTCGAACATCGGCACCGGTGACTTGCGGAACTCGGGCGGCGCGACCGGCAGCGAGACGGTGAAGGTGCTGCCCCGGCCCGGCGCGCTGTCGACGTGAATGGTGCCCCCGAGCCCGGAGACGATGGTGTGGCAGATGGAGAGGCCCAGGCCCGTGCCCTGGCCGACGGGCTTGGTGGTGAAGAACGGGTCGAAGATGTGCGGCAGCACGTCGGGCTCGATGCCCTTGCCGGTGTCGCTCACCAGCACCCGCACCAGCCCGCGCTCGTCGAGCTCGGTCGACACGATGATGGCCTGATTCGAGACGTCGCCTTCGGGCAGCGCGTGGGCCGCGTTGATGAGCAGGTTCAAGAAGACCTGGCTCAGCTTGCCTTCGTTGCCCTTCACCATGGGCACGTCGGCGAAGCGGCGCTCGAGGTGCGCGCGGTGGCGAATCTCGTTGCGCGCCATGGTGATGGCCGACTCGAGCACGCGGCGCACGTCGATGAGGGTCGTCTGGTCGTCTTGCGCGCGCGAGAAGAGCTTCAGGTCTCTCACGATGGTGCTGACCCGCTCCGAGCCGGTGCGCGCGTCGTTGAGCGCCTCGGCCACCTCGTCGAGCACCGGCGCTGCTGCCGACTGCCGCAGCACCTTCAGCTCGTCGATGGCGAAGTGCAGGTTCGACGAGATCCACGCGAGGGGGTTGTTGATCTCGTGCGCGACGCCCGCCGCGAGCGTGCCCACCGAGGCGAGGCGTTCACTGAGGGCGAGGCGGGCCTGCAGCATCTGCTGCCCCGAGATGTCGCTCATCTCTCCGATGAGGCGCGCCGGAGTGCCCTGGTCGTCGAACAGCAGGTGGCCGCGATCGATGACGGTGGCCCACGAGCCGTTCTGGCGGCGGAAGCGGTAGGTCTCGCTCCACGTCTTGCGGCGCTCGGCGATGGCACGCTGCAGCGAATTGCTGACGTGCTCGCGCTCGGCCGGGTGCACGCACGACTCCCACCAGTCGAAGCCGAGCAGCGGCGAGTCGTAGCCGAAGACCTGCTTCATGCGCGGGCTCCACTCGAGGTGGTTGGTGCGCAGGTTCCAGTCGTAGATGACGTTGGTGCTGGCCTCGGCGACGAGGTGGTAGCGCTCGAGCATCTCGCGAGTCGCTCTCAGCCCCTGGTGGTGATCGATGGCCAGCGCTGCCAGCCGCACCAGCGTGCCCATCAGCGTCACCTGGTCGTCGCTGGGGTGACCGACGCTGGTGCCGTACACCGCGAACGTGCCCAACACGTCGCCGGTGTGGGTCAGCACTGGCCACGACCAGCACGCGCGCAGGCCAGTCTCGACGAACGGCCGTCGAAAGGCGGCGAAGCGCGGGTCGGCGTGGGTGTCGCGAACGAAGACCGGCCGCTTGAGGAACACGGCCTCGCCGCAGCCGCCCTGCCCGAGGCCTGGCGTGAGGTTCTCGCAGGCGAGCCGAATGTCGGGTGGCACCCGCGGCCCGGCTCCGACGTGGAGCAGCCCGTCGGGCCCCAGCAGCAGCACCGAGCAGATGCCCGGCGAGAAGGTGCCCTCAGCCACCAGGCACAGCTCGTCGAGCACGCGCGGCAACGGCTGACCTGACAGCAGCAGGTCGACCAGCTCGAGGCCGATGCGGGGAAAGTCGGCGCTCAGGGGCGGCTCCCGCGTGAGCGTCACGAAGACCGAAGGCCCGGCGGGCTCGCAGCGCGCCTGCCAATCTTCGCCCCACAGCCTCAGCGAGCGCTCGACCGTGCCCTCACGCCTGGCCTCGTTGATGTCGCGAACGAGAACGTCGACGCCCTGCAACTGTTCGAGCTTGACCCCGGTCAGGAGCTGACTGTCGATGCGCGAGGCCTCATCGGAGACCGTCAGACTTCCGTCAGCTGCGACCAGCATGACGACGCGCATCAGGCCGAAGCATAGCGATGGCACTGAGCGGTGGCACGGCCGACGCGCTGGTATCGCCAGTCACCCCAGACCCAGCCGCATCACCGCCCCGCACAGCAAGCCCAGAAGCGCGCCGACCGCGACGTCGAGCGGGTAATGGGCGCCCAGCGCGACGCGCGAGAAGCCCACGAGGGCCGCGAACGAGGCGGCGAGCGCCCCGAGAAACGAGCCTTCGCCCGCCCAGGCAATCGCCGTTGCGACCGCCGCCGCGGTGTGCCCGGAAGGAAACGAGAACGCGTCGGGGTTGGCGACGAGGGCCTCGAAGCCCGCGATGCCGGCGTTCGGCCGTCTGCGGCGCGAGAGGCGTTTGATGACCTGCGCGACGAGCGCGGCGAGCCCGGCTGCACCCCCGAGCCGCACCGCCAGAAGCCTCGTCTCGTCGGTGCCGATGGCCGTGAGCACCAGCCCGACGAACACCCAGACCTTGGCGTCACCCAGGTGCGTGATGGAGCGCAAGAAGCGCACCGTGAACGGCCGCTGCGCGCGCACCACCTTGAGCAGCATCGCCTCGTCCCACGCCAGCAGCCTGCGCCACGTCGTCATGGTGGCTTCAGAGCAGCCGCACGGGGCGGTGCGGTGGAGCCTGTGAAACTTCGACGTGTCAGCGCAGCTGCCCGAGCAGCGCGTCGGCGAACCGCGCGGGCGCGAGCGGGTGCAGGCGGAAGAAGAGCTCAGGCTCGACGACCTCGAGCTCCATCACGCAGAAGGCGCCCTCGAAGGTGACGCCGTCGACGCGGGCGTACAGGGCGTCGGGCACGGCCTTGCGCACGATGCCGGTCGCGGCCTCGACGAGCGGCGGCGGTGGCGGCGTCAGCAGGCTCTGGCCACCGTGGTCTGGCTGCACGCGGTAGTCACCCGACTTCGGCTGCTTGCGTACGGCGTGGCTGAAGCGCCCCGAGAAGAAGACCAGCGACCACTCGCCGTCGCGCTCGATGCCGTCGACGTAGGGCTGCAGCATCCACTCCGAGTCGACCGCGTGCTGTTTCGCTGTGGCGACGACGGCCTCGACCGCCGCGGCCTCGAAGCGCTGCGCCCCGTACGCGTTCGCGGTGAACGAGGGCTTGAGCACCGCGCGCGCCCAGCCCCGTCGAGAGAGCACCGTGGGCACGTCGTCGAGGCGCGCTGGCGTGAAGAACTCGGTCGGCACCGTGGGAACGCCGAGGGCGTCGAGGTGGCGGAAGTACGTCTTGTCGGCGTAGCGCTCGAGCATCGCGGGTGGGTTGAACACCGGCGTGCCCACCTCCTCGAGCCCGCGCAGAAACGCGCGGAACGCAGGGCGGTGTTTGTACCAGTCCCACGGGTTGCGCATGACGAGCGCGTCGAACGAGCGTGCGTCGAACGGCGCGTTCCACACCAGGGGCGTGACGGAGCAGCCACGCCGCTCGAGCTCTGCGGCAGCGGCCTGGTCGTCGACGTACAGCCCGTTCAGGAACGACGCGGTGAAGAAGCCGAGGCGCTTCATGAGACTGGCGGCAGGTGGTTGGGCGTCTCGCAGGCGAGCGCGACCAGCCAGCCCAGCTTCTCGTCGTCGAATGCTCCCACCGTGGAGTGCTCTGCGTCGATGATGCCGACGACGGCGCCGTCGGTGCCGAAGAGGGGCACGCACGCTTCGCTGCGCACCTTCGGGTCGCACTCGTAATAGGCGCCGCCCGCCTTCGCGTGCTCGTGCACGTCGCGAATCACGCGGGGCATGCCCGAGAGCGCGACCGCCACGTTGTTGCTGCGCGTGGCGAAGTCGTCGGTGAGGGGAAACTCGGCGCGGCTCGGGCTGCCCTTCGCCGACAGCTTCACGAGCGCCTTGCCCGAGGGGCGAGGCCGCACCTGGTAGACGCCGAGCCAGTCGAGCCGGGTGTGGTCGGTGGTGGTCTCGAGGAAGCCCGAGAGCACCATGAGGGCGAGCGTGTTGCGCATGCCGCGGCCGCCCAGCGCCTCGCTCAAGTCGTACGGTGTCTCCTGCAGCTCGTCGACGAGGCTGCACGTGCCATCGGCCGACAGCTTCGGCACCTTGTAGGCATAGAGCCGGCCCAGCGCATGCGGCGTCGCGGGAATCGAGGCCTTGCGCGCCTCGTCGAGCACCTCCCACAGCTTCGTCTGCGCCTCACGCACGGCGCGTTCGGGAACGGCGAGCCTGGTGCGCGAGAGGTAGTCGCGAGGGTCCATGAGCGACATCAGGCCCGAAAGGCCCGCGCGTCACAAGGTCAGCGCGCGCCCATCGCCGCGTCGAACGTCATGCCCGCGCCGCGCAGCCGCTCGACGAGCGTCATGCCCATGGCCGTCGCTGGCGTGAGCACTCCAGCGCGCTTCGGCAGCTTCGCCTCGTCCATCGCGAGACACATGGCAGCGTGCGAGAGCATCTTCGCGGTCTCTCCGTAGCCGGGGTCTGAGGTGCCGACGACGGTGGCGTGCGCGCGCTCGCCTTCGACCGTCTTCGCCTCGATGCGCATGCGGAAGCTGCCGGCGTCGCGCGCGGCCTTGTCGGGGCCTTCTCCGGGTTTGGGCAGCAGCCGCTGCACGAGCGTCTTCGTGGGGCCGAAGAATTGAGACGCCACCAGCGCGCCCATGCCGGCCGTCATCACGCCGCCGAACACGAGCCCCTTCACGCCAGGCTTCAGCGCGGTGACCTCGCGGTAGTCGAGGCGCGGGCCGTACGCGTACCCGAGCAGCGCGTTGGAGCGCCGCACCACGCGGGTGTTCACGCTGGCCATGACGAACGGCGCCGTCCACGTGTCGAGAAAGTCGTCGTACTTCACCGAGGTGAGGTCGCGCTGACGGCCGAGGTCGGGCTCCTTCGCGCGGTCGGGGCTGAGCGCGTAGGGGTCGCCCATCACCTTGCGCACCGAACGGTCGGCCTGGGCCTCTTCGAGCCCGTTGAAGAGCGAGGCGAGGGTGCCGCCGCTGAACGAGCCCTTCAACTTCAAGACGGCGAGGGTGGCGCGCTCGAGCTGGCCGGAGCGGCCCTGGGCCTTGAGGAACTCCGTCAACGTCAGCAGGCCGAGGTCCGACGGAATCGAGTCGAAGCCGCAGGTGTGCACGATGCGGGCGCCCGTCGACTGGGCCGTGGTGTTCCACCCATCGATGGAGCGGCGCATGAACTGGGGCTCGCCGGTGAGGTCGCAGTAGTGCGTACCGGCCTTCGCGCAGGCCTCGACGACGGGCAGGCCGTACTTCGCGTAGGGCCCGACGGTGGTGCAGAGCACGCGCGTCTGGCTCGCGATGGCGGCGATCGACGAGGGGTCGCTCGAGTCGCCGATGAGGGTGCCGAAACGGGCGCCCTTGTCACCGAACGAGCGCTTCACGCCCTCGAGCTTGTCCTTGTTTCTTCCCGCGAGCGCGATGCGCAGCTCGGGCGGCGCGTGCTGCGAGAGGTACTCGGCGACGAGCGCGCCGGTGAAGCCGGTGGCGCCGAAGAGAACGAGGTCCCACGTGCGGGTGTTCATGCGTGCGCGGCTGTAACGGGGCGCGGGGGCGAAGGCGAGCAGATGAAGGAGGGGGCCTCTCTTTGGCGACGGCCCCATGCCTATCGTTCAGCCCTCCGGTCATGGCCCACTGCAAAGGCATCGCGGTTCTCGCCCGCCTCAAATGGGTGCAGCACCATCACGGTGACGACGGGTCGCGCCGGTTCCTCGAGGCGCTCGCTCCACGCACGCGTGAAGTGGTCGAGCGTCACGTGCTGCCGCACGGCTGGGTGTCGATTCACGACTTCATCGAGCTCAACGTGGTGGCCGACCGGTTGTTCGGCAAAGGCGACCTCGAGCTGTGTCGGGTGATGGGCGCGTGGGCCGCGGGTGAGAACCTGCCGAAGCTGTTCCGGCTCTTCTATCGGCTCGGGTCTCCGACGTTCATCTTCGAGCGGGCGTCGAAGCTCTGGGGCGCGCACTACGACTCAGGGGCGCTGACGTTGACCGAGCCGTCCGACCACGGCGCGCGCCTGCTGCTGACCGACTTCAGGGAGCCGCACCGGGCGCACTGTCTGTCGGTGCTGGGCTGGTGCGTCGGCGCCATCGAGCTCGCGGGCTCGAAGGTGGTGACGGCCGAAGAGCAGCGCTGTCGAACGTGGGGCCACGAGCGGTGCGAACTCGCCATGACGTGGCAGTGAGCGCATGGTGGCGGTCGTGAGGCCCGTCATCGAGCTCCAGAACGTGCACAAGGCCTTCGGCGACAACCAGGTCTTGCGCGGCGTCTCGCTGGCGATGAACGAAGGCGAGACGTTCGTGCTGCTGGGCCGCTCGGGCTCGGGCAAGACGGTGCTGCTCAAGCTCATCGAAGGGCTGATGCAGCCCGACGCCGGCGTGGTGTTGCTCGAAGGGCACGACCTGCACACGGCCAGCGGCAAAGAGCTGCGGGAGCTGCGCGGCCTGCTCGGCATTCAGTTTCAATCGGGCGCGCTGTTCGACTCGATGAACGTCTTCGACAACGTGGCGTTCCCGCTGCGCGAGCGGCGGCTGCTGCCGAACGCGAAGGCCATCGAGGCGCGGGTGCTCGAGACGTTGGAGCTCGTCGGCCTTCAGGACTCGCTCGAGAAGCTGCCGGCCGAGCTCAGCGGAGGCATGCGCACGAGGCTCGCGTTCGCCCGCGCGTACGGCGTGCGCCCGAAGATTCTGCTCTGTGACGACCCGACGGCCGGGCTCGACCCGCTGCTCACCGAGGCGGTCGACGAAGCGCTGCGCATCGGGAAGCAGAAACTCGCGGCGACGATTCTGCTGGTCACCAACTCACTGCCCACGGCCTTCGAACTCGGCGATCGGCTTGGGCTGCTGCACGAAGGAAAGCTCGTCGAGGTCGCTCCGCCCGCCGAGTTCCGCGCCTCGAAGCAGCCGGCCGTGAAGGCGTTCCTGCACGACTGGCTCGAGCGCCGCAGTCACGGCTGAAACACGACGGGCGCCGCTCCCGTGAAGGAACGACGCCCGAGGTGACGCGAGGAGCGGAACTTCAGCTCTTCGCGAGCTGGCGCAGC
>JAEUJR010001110.1 GCA_016793585.1 Archangium sp. | reverse complement strand
CGCGACGGCTGGTGGAACCGCGACGGCCGGTGGAACCGCGACGGCTGGTGGAACCGCGACGGCTGGTGGAACCGCGACGGCTGGTGGAACCGCGACGGCCGGTGGAGCTGCGACGGCTGGTGGCTCAGCGACGGCGGGCGGAACTGCGACGGCTGGTGGCTCCGCGACGGCGGGCGGTACTGCGTCGGCGGGGGGTACTGCGACGTCTGGCGGATCCGCAACGGCTGGTGGAACTGCGACGGCGGGCGGAACTGCGACGGCTGGCGGAACTGCGACGTCGGGCGGAACTGCGACGGCTGGTGGCTCCGCGACCGCAGGTGGCACGGCGAGCTCGCTCTGCACGACGAGCGCCTTCGACGCAGGGGTGCCCGGTGGAGACCTGCTGGCCGACGGCGGCTTCACGGCGTCTGGCTCGTTGCTGGTCGACGCCGGCATCGTGGCGACGGCAACGAGCGTCTACGCCGGCTACCCGCCCGAGGCCGTGCTCGACTTCGACGTCGACACGAGCTGGTACATCGACTCCGACTGCACGAACGTCTCTGCTGGGCTCTATTGCTGCGAGCCGCAGTCGCTTCGCCTCGACCTGCCGGCGGCGCGCACCATCAACGCCGTGCTCCTGCGCGGCAACCAGGGCAACTTCCCCGTGGGCTACGACCTGCTGACGGCGCGCCTCGAGCTGCTCAGCGCGTCGGGCACCGTTCTCTCGTCGCAGCTCGTCGTCTTCAACCGCGCAGCCGGAGACTGGGCCCGCCGCTTCTCTCCTGCGATTCAGAACGTTCGCGCGGTTCGGCTGCTGCCGGGGTGGGGAGAGTCGAGTGCTCCCGGCATCGCTGAGATTCAGCTCTTCGTCCCGTGACGACCCGGGCGCAGGAGATTGACCGCATTCTCAAGCTGACAGGCTCCGACACCGAGCGGGCGTTCGGGCTGGTCGAGCGTCAGCTCTCGGTGCTGGTCCTGCGCACCCAGGTGATGCTCTCGCTGTCGGGCATCGTCATCACGGTGACGGGGTTCTCGGGCAAGGCCATCGCGCAGACGAACGAGCTGGCGCGCACCCTCGTGTCGGCGGGCATTCTCATCGTGCTCGCGGCGGCGGCAACGGCCATCGGCGGCGTGCTGCGCCTCAAGTGGCTCACGCAGGAGCTGGGCGAAGACCTGCGCCAGACACTCGACCGCATGCTCCAGGTGCGTGACGAGAAGTCGCGGTTCCTCTCTGCCGCGCTGGTGCTCTTCATCGTCGGCTTCAGCTGCTACTGCATCGCCATCGCGCAGATGTTGATCAACGTGAAGCCAGAAGGCTGATCAATCGCTCTCGGCGAGCCGACGGGCCAGCGCCGACGTCGCGGCCTGCGTGCGGTTGTCGACCTGCAACGCCCGCATGATGCTCGAGACGTGCACCCGCACCGTCGCCTGCGAGATGCCCAGCGACTCGGCGATGTCGTGATTGCTCGCCCCGCGGGCCAGCAGCCTGAGCACCTCACGCTGCCGCGCCGTCAAGAGCAGCTCCTCGGGCGTCGGGGCGGGAGCGTGACGCATGGAGGGCGGCACCCACGTGCCTCCGCCGACGACGAACTCGAGCACCTGCAGCAGCTCGTCGGCCCCGGTGCGTTTGTGGACGTACCCCCGCGCGCCCGCCCGCAGCATCGCCACGGCGTCGGCGTTCGGCTCGGCCGCCGTCACCACGATGATGGCCGCCTGCTGCGCCCGCAGCTGCACCGCGTCGAAGGCCGCCTTGCCCCGAAGCCCCGGCAACCCGAGGTCGAGCAGCACCAGGTCGAACACGCCGTGCTCCAGCGTCGACAAGGCGAGCTCGGCCGAGGTCACGGCCTCGACGTGCACCACCGGCGCAAGCCGCTTCACCACGCTCGAGAGCGCCTCGGCGAACAACGAGTGGTCGTCGACGACCAGAATTCGCAACGAGCGCTTCATTCCCTGTCCGAGTGTCGCACGAAAGCCGCCCTGACCGGGCGTGACCCTTCAGCAGTGCGCTTCGGCCCAGCCGCGTTACAGCCTGCGACGCCAGGGAGTCCTCAGTACAGCGGCGAGGCACCTTCCGTGACCGCGTTGCAGGCCTTGTCGGTGTTCATCATGTCGCTGCGTGAGCGCCCACCCTTGATGCTCAGCCGCATGATGAAGCCCTGCAGGCGAATGTCCGACTCCTTCCACGTGCGGCACTGGGCGTTGAGTGCGTCTTTCGTCGGCGCCTCGAAGGTGAAGCGCGTGTTGTCCATCTCACCTTCCACCCGCCACGCCTTCGGAGCGGCGTTCGGGTTGAGCAGCGGCGCGAGCACCTGCCCGTAGCGCGCGCGGTCATCGGGCTGACGGAAGCGGCCCGCATAGCCCTGCGCGTCGGCGAGGTTCACCACGCGGTGCGCGACGGCCTGCGCGACCTCGAGCTTCTCTTTGTCGGACGAGAAGAGGTCGAGAATCACCGAGAACTGCGCGGCCGTCAGGGCGACCGCCGCGCACGCCGGGCCCGCCGCCTTCGCGCGCTTCTTTTCGTTCTTCTCGGCCTTCAGGCCCTCGACGATGGCGACGAAGCCCGCGCGCTCGACGGGGAACGCGCCGTCACGGGTCTGCGTGCAGCCGAGGTCGACGCCGGTGCCACAGTCACGCGCTGCGACGACGGCCGGAACCGGAACCGCAGGTGGTGGCACGTTCAGCTCGAAGCGCTTCTCACGAAACCCCAGCTCGGTGCCCTGCCCGTCGAGCACGCTGACCCGCACGATGAAGCGGCCCGAGCCATCGTTCATCGCCGCGAGCTGCGCCACGCGAAAGGCCTGCGACCACGCGTTCTTCCAGACGAACGGGTCTGCCGGCACGCTCCACGTCGGAGTGACCTCGGCCTGACTCCACGGGCCGTGGCCCGCGCGCACCTTCGCCGCGAGCTTGAACGCCTGGCCCTTCATTCCGCGCAGGGTGAGCTGCGGCAGCGACACCCGAATCGCTGGCGCGTTGTCGACGACCTCGTTCACACTCACCGTCAGCGGCGCCACCTGCGCGACGGCCACGTCGTCGTCGTCATCACCGCGCTTGCCGGTGAAGAGGCCGAACCGCGCGTCTTCGAGCGTCTCCATCGCCGACGAGAGCAACCCCAGCACCTCGTCGGAGCACCCCGCCGCCACCGCGCTCGAGTGCAGCTCCGACAGCTCGTCATTCAGGCGGGACAAGGTGCGCGGGCGGGCACGCGTTCGAGCCGCGTCGAGCCGGTCAGAGACCTCGACGAGCGCGTCGTACACGGCCGTGCGGCACGCGCCTCCGCTGCGCCTCGCCTTGATGGAGGCGGTGTCGAGCTGGCTGACGGCGTCGTCGACTTTGCTGCGGTTCGGCTGGGCGGCGGTGGCCAGAGAAACGAGACACAGCAGCGCGGAGGCTCGGAGCATGGGGCGACTTTCACCCGGACCGCGGGGCGAAACCGGCCTCATTCGCTGACACGAACTTCATGCCTAAACGAAAGGCGTAGCCTCACTTCGTACCGGGAATCGTCGACGGGTCGGCGGGCGGAGGGACGAACACCTCGGCCGGCGGTCGGGTGAAGAACCAGCCCACCGCAGCCAGCACCAGCAGCACGAGCACCAACAGCAGCGCCCACTTCGTCGCACCGCCGCTCGTGGCTGGTCGGCTCGCTTCGGCCTTCATGCGGTCGACCATCTGGCGGTCGACTGCCGTGGCCGCGACCACCTCGTGCAGGTTGGGCGCTGGCCGGGCGGGGTTGCTCTTCACCTTCGGCACCGGCCGCGTCGCGTCATCTCCCGGCGATACCGGCAGGGGGCCGGCCCGCGGGTTCGAGCCCCGCACCACCGCAGGCGCGACGAAGGCCGGCTCGGTGCGCTGACCGGCCTCGTGCATGTCGACGCGCGGCTTGATGGCCTTCGAGACGCCAGTCGCTTTGTCGTCGATGCCGGGGACGGGTACGAGCTCCTTGTTGGTGGTGTGCGGGTCTTCGAGCACCGGCAGCTCGGCGCGCGTCGGCAGCGAGCCGTAGGCCTCGAGGCGCTCCTGAATGCCGCGCACGAGCTCGAGCACCTCTCTGGCCGTGGCGGGCCGTCGCGCGGCCTCACGCGAGAGCAGGCGCGCCACGAGGTCGTCGACCTCTTTCGGCAGGTCGGGCTTCACCGACGACGCGCGCGGCGCCTCTTCGTGCAGGGCCTTGATCAACAGCTGCCCCACGTTCGTGCCCGCGTAGACCGCGCGGCCGGTCAGCAGCTCGAAGAGCACCGCGCCGGTGGAGTACAGGTCGGTGCGCGGCGTGACAGGCTCGGAGTTGATCTGCTCGGGCGCCATGTACCCGGGGGTGCCGAGAATCGCGCTGCCGGTGAGCTGCTGCTTGAGCTCTGACGTGAGCGACTTGGCGATGCCGAAGTCGAGCACCCGCAGCCGCTGCCCGTTCGGGCCATCTTCGACGAAGAGGTTCTGTGGCTTGAGGTCGCGGTGCACGACCCCGGCGGCGTGGGCCTTGTCGAGCACGTCGAGCAGCTGGCTGATCAGGTCGAGCGCCCGGCCCATCGGCAGCGCGCCCTCCCGCTCGAGCACGTCGAACACCGAGCGCCCCTTGAGGAACTCCATGACGAAGTACGGCATGCCGCTGGCCGTCTTCCCGAACGAGAAGATGTCGACCACCGCGGGGTGACCGATGGCGTTGACGACGCGGGCCTCGTTGATGAAGCGCTCGATGACTTTGGGGTCGGCCGCGAAGGCGGGGTGCAACACCTTCACGGCGACGCGTTTGCCGATGACCGGGTGCCTGGCCTCGAAGACTGCGCCCATGCCACCGGTGCCGACGCGCGCGATGACCTCGTAGTCACCCAGCTTCTGGCCGATGAAGGAGGCGCCCGTCACGGGGCGCAGTCTCACTCACAACCGTGGGAGTGTCTGTTTTCTCAGTTCGACTCCGGCTGCGGCGCGCCACATTCGCCGTGGCCGCAGGTGCGCACGGAACGAGGAGCCACCGCTCATCAGGCGCTCCTTCGCCTTCGTCTCACGTTTTCTCAGTTCGACTCCGGCTGCGGCGCGCCACATTCGCCGTGGCCGCAGGTGCGCACGTGACGAGGCGCCACCGCTCATCAGGCCGCGCGGTTCGATGACGGGGACACCGACGCGAGCACCTCTTTGAGCCGTTCGAGCCGCAGCGGCTTGGCGAGCAGGTCGTTCATGCCCACCGACAGACACCGCTCGCGGTCCTCCGTGCTCACGGCCGCCGTCAGCGCGTAGATGGGCGTCTTCACGCCACGGTCCCGCAGCGCCTTCGCCGCGTCGAAGCCGTCCATCACCGGCATGTGACAGTCCATCAACACGAGGTCGAACGTCTGGGCCTCGCTCACCTCGAGCGCCTTGCGCCCATCACCCGCGAGCGTCACCTGATGGCCGAGCGACTCGAGCAGCCGCTTCACGACGAGCTGGTTGACGGGGTTGTCTTCGACGACGAGCACCCGGCACGGCCCGCTCTGGCGCGCAGCGGGCAGCGTCGGAACAGCCGCTGGGGCCTGCGTCTCTTCGAACGGAATTCGAACGACGAAGCAGCTGCCGACGCCGAGCTGACTGTCGACCTGAATCGTGCCCTTCATCGCCTGCACCAGCCGATGCGCGATGACGAGCCCGAGGCCCGTGCCTCCGAAGCGGCGCGTCGTCGAGGCGTCGGCCTGACTGAAGGGCGTGAACAGCTTCGAGAGCACCTCGGCGCTCATGCCGATGCCGTTGTCGATGACCTCGAGCAACAGCTCGGAGCCGTAGATGTCGAGGCGCACGCTCACGAGCCCGTTCGCGCTGAACTTCACGGCGTTCGACACGAGGTTGAGCGCAATCTGGCGGAAGCGCGTGGGGTCACCCTTGAGCCAGCTCGGCACCGTCGGCGCCACCAACAGCTCGACGTCGGTGTGGTTCTCGGCCGCGCGGGGCTGAATCAGGTTCACCACCAGCTGCAGCTCGGCGCGCGGCGCGAACGCGATGGACTCGAGCAACAGGTGGTTCGATTCGATCTTCGAGAAGTCGAGCACGTCGTTGATGACGGCGAGCAGCGTGTCGGCGCTCTGCTGCATGATGCCGAGGCCCTCCTTCACGCGCTTCGGGTCCTTCTCGTCGGCGAGCAGCGCCACCATGCCCGTCACCCCGTTGAGCGGCGTGCGAATCTCGTGGCTGATGGTCGCCAGGAAGTTGCTCTTCGCGGTGTTCGCCCGCTCGGCCTCGGCGCGGGCCTCTTCGAGCTGACGGTTCTGGTCCTTGAGCCGCTCGATGCTGGCCTGGGTCTCGTTCTCGTACGCCCGCACGAGGAAGAAGAGCGTCAGCACCACGCCCAGCATCGAGACGAGCTTGGTGCCGAAGGTGCGCTCCTTCAAGAGCGCGGGCGCGAGCCAGTGGTGCTCGATGCCGTAGTGCGCGACGGCGATGGCCAGCACCGAGAGCGCGAGCGTGAGGTAGCCGGCCCTTCGGCCACCGACGGCCATCGCCACCAGCGGAGCCGCCGAAATCCAGAAGACGGAGGTGAGCCCTTCGGAGCCCGACGCCATGCCCATGACCGACGCCATCAGCGCGCCGAACCCGAGGAAGCAGGCGGTGACAAGACCGAGGTTCACGCGAAACCGCACCGCCAGCAGCGAGCCTGCGGCCGCCACACCAACCGCTCCGGTGCTCGCCGCCGATTGCCACGCGCGCTGGGTCAACTGCGCGAGCACCGACACGACACAGGCGAAGAGAATCATCGTCGCCAGCAACGTGAACTTGCGAAGCCTGCCTCGTTCGTCGTCAGACAGTGCGCTGTCGCGGAGCGCGGGCACCAGCCACTCCATGATCGACCTTCGCCCCATGACTCCGAAAGCCTAACGGCCTCTCGTTCGCACGCCCCTGCAGAAGCGGCTCAGCGGGCTGGGGTCAGCCGGCACTTCAACCCCTCCGCAATCTCGAACTCTTCGTCGAGGGCGAGCCCGAGTTGATCTCGTACAGGCCTTCCCTGCCACCGGGGCAGGAGCGGTGACCTCGCGCCCCGCGCAACCACCAGCACCCAGTCATCTCTTCGGAGCAGCGTGACCGGCGCACTGGAACTGGCCGTCGTCACCACCGCGCCTTCGTCGAGCGGCGTCAGAGAAATGTCGCGGTCGAGGAGCAGGCTCTTCGACGCGGTCAGCGGCTCGACCGACACCCACCCATCCCATGACACGACCTCGAGCATGACGGGTCTCGCGGGCCCTTCACGAGGGCTCGAGAAGCGGGCGACGTCGCGCGCGTGGGGGTCGAGCTGATCATGTCGGCGAAAGTCATCGAGCTGCCAGGCGCCGCGGTCGCCCGCTTCGAGGCGCGTGAGCTTCGAGAGCGAGGGCGTGCGCGCGAGCAACAAGGCGAGCTGCACGCCGTCGTCGGTCGAGAGCCCGACGGTGCGCACGACCTCGAGGTGCGGGTGGTCGGGCGCGCAGCGGTCGAGGGCCTCGACGAAGTCGACGAGGTCGAGCTGCGGGTCTCGCACCGTCACGCGCTGCACGAAGGGCCCGGCGAAGCGCGCCTCGACGAGGCCGGCGGCGATGCGGGGCGCCAGACTCCACAGGTGGCGGGCCTGCTGGGCAGGTGGAACGGGCCGGCGCAGCGTCTCGGCGAGCGGGCTCTCGTGCTCGAGCAGCCAGTCGCGGTAGACGAGCGCGAGCGAATCGTCGTGCGGCGCCGCCAGGGTCTTCGCGTCGAGGTCATGCTGGCTGACGCCAGGCCAATCGGTGGTGACGAAGCGACAGCGTTCGGTGCCGTCGTCGATGACGTCGCCGTTGGTCAACGCACCGCCGCCAGTCACCACGCCGTTGAGGCGCAACTCGAAGCCAGCCGAGACGTGGAGCCGCCAGGCGCCTTCGTGTTCGTAGACGGCCCAGAGCACGTCGTGGAGCGTTCGCAGGGACTCGAGCGGCACGAGCGCGTGGTCGAGCCCACGCCCGAGCCCGGGACTCTCGAAGCGGATCAGCTGGCCCGTGTCGAAGCCCAACAGCCGTGGCATCTGATCAGCACTCCTCAGAGTTCACAGAGACAGACGCCGGTGTCGCAGACCCGAATGCGACCCGAGCCGCACGTCGGGCAGCTGCGGCAGTTGGCACCGCCCTCGCCGCAGGCGCTCGTCGAGAAGCCTGGCAGACACGCCGGAGTGCTGCTGATGCAGCCCTGACAGCACGCTCCTGCCAGACACTTGCCGAACGGACAGGCGTTGCCGTTCGGTACGGCTGCGCCGTTGGCACAGACGGGCCCGCCCGTGGAGCAGTCGATGACGCCGGAGGTGCAGGGGTTCGAGTTGCCCATGCAGGATGCGCCCGCGACGCAGGCGACACACGAACCGGCGTTGCACACGCCTCCAGCACACGCCGCGCCCGTCGCGACGTTGCCCGACTCGACGCAGACCGCGCTGCCAGAGCTGCAGTCAGTGCTGCCCGTCTTGCAGGCGTTCCCAGGGCTGCACGAAGCGCCCTGGCTACAGGGGTTGCACGAGCCACCGTTGCAGACACCGCCCGAGCACACGGTGCCGTTCATCTTGTTCGACCCGTTGGCGCAGACGCCCGTGCCCGAGCTGCAGTCGATGACGCCGTTCTGACACGCCTGGTTCGGGTTGGTGGTGCACGACGCCCCCCCGCTGCACGGGTTGCAGACGCCTGCGTTGCACACGCCGCCAGCGCATGAGGTGCCATTGGTCTTGTTGCTGCCGTCGATGCACACGGCGCTCCCGGTTCCGCAGTCGATGGTTCCATTGCGACAGGCCGAGGAGGGGTTCGAGGTACAGCCCGCGCCCTGGGTGCACGCACTGCAGAACCCCGCGTTGCACACGCCGCCGGGGCACGCAGTGCCGTTCGTCTTGTTGCTGCCGTCGACGCACACCGCGCTGCCGGTGGTGCAGCTGATGGAGCCGTTGCGGCACGCTGAGTTGGGGTTGGTGGTGCACGCCGCGCCCGCGTTGCAGGCCACACACGCGCCTCCGTTGCACACGCCCGCGCTGCAGGTGGTGCCGTTCATCTTGTTGCTGCCATCGACGCAGACCGCACTCCCGGTGGAGCAGCTGATGATGCCGTTGCGGCACGCCGCGCCCGGGTTCGTGGTGCAGGCCGCGCCGTCGTTGCACGCGACACACGAGCCGGCGTTGCAGACACCGCCGCTACACGACGTTCCGTTGGCCTTCGACGCGCCATCGACGCAGACGGGTGCTCCGCTCGAGCAGTCGGTGGTTCCCGCACGACACGCAGAGCCCGGGTTCGTCGTGCACGCCGCCCCCTGAGTGCACGAGACACATTGGTCGAGCGAATTGCAGACCTGATTGGTTCCGCAGGAGGCTCCGGTGCCTCGCCGGGCACCATTCACACAGACGGGAGAGCCGGTGGTGCAGGCGATGGACCCGTTGAAGCAAGGGTTTGTCGGCGTACAGGCCGAGCCCGCTGCACAGTTCGCACAAGAGCCGGCACCGTCACAGACCTGCCCAGAACCGCACGTGGTGCCGGCGGCCTTGTTGCCGCCGTCGACGCAGCGAAGGGCGCCGGTCGAACAGTCCGAGACGCCGTTCCGGCAGAGCCCGGGGTTCGTGCCGCAGGTCTGACCCGCGCTGCACGCGATGCAGGCTCCAGCGCCGTTGCACACCTGCCCTGCGCCACACGAGAGCCCGGCGCCCGCGTTCGTCGAGTCGAGACACACGGTGCTCCCCGTCGTGCAGCTCGTCACTCCCGTGCGGCACGGCGCGCCGGGGTTGCTCGAGCAGGTCTGGCCCGCCACGCAGGCGCCGCAGTTTCCGTTCGCGTCACAGACCTGCCCTGCGCCGCAGTTGGTGCCCGCCGCCTTGTTGCTCCCGTCGACGCACTCCGAGCTGCCACTGGTGCAGGTGGTGATGCCGTTGCGACAGGCCGGCGAAGGGTTCGTGGTGCAGGCGAGGTTGGCCACGCACGTCACGCAGGAGCCGGCCAGGTTGCACACCTGGTTCATGCCGCAGGTGGTGCCCGGTGAACGATTGCCGGAGTCGACACAAGTCTGGGCGCCGGTGGTGCACGCGGTGACGCCCGTCTTGCAACCGGGGTTCGGGTTCGTGGAGCACGAGGTACCCGCGACGCAGGCGATGCAGCTGCCCGCGGCATTGCACACGCGGTCGGGGCCACACGCGGTTCCCGGCGTCACATTCGTCGAGTCGATGCAACGCGTGGAGCCGGTGCTGCAATCGATGATGCCCGACTTGCACGGCGCACCGGGGTTGGAGCCGCACGAAGCGCCCGCCATGCACGCGCCGCAGAAGCCGTTGGCGTCGCAGGTCTGGGCTGCACCACACGAGGTGCCCGCCGTCTTCGGAGCGCCGTCGACACAAACCTGCGCGCCGCTCGCACACGAGAAGACGCCCGCGCGACACGGTGATGGGTTGGTGGTGCAGCTCCCGCCCGCCGCGCACGCGACGCACTGGCCTGCCGACGTGCAGACCTGATCAGCGCCACAGCTCGTACCAGCCGGCTTGAGCGCGTCGTCGGCACACACCGGCGCGCCGGTGGAGCATTGCACGACCCCTCGACGGCACTGATCAGGGTTGGTGCTGCACGTCGCACCGGCGACGCAGCTCAGACAGGCACCTTGATCCGTACAGACTTGATCGACCCCACACGCGCTGCCTGGGGGAGCATTCGCACCATCGACGCAGGCTGGCGTCGCTCCGCAGGTGGTGACGCCTCGTTTGCAGGGCGCTCCAGGGTTCGACGCGCACGGCGTGTTGGGAGCGCACTGAAGACAGTTGCCGTTCAGACAGACCCGGTCGACGCCGCATGCGAGGCCCGAAGGCGCCGCGGGGCCATCGACGCAGACCGCCGAGCCCGAGGCACAACGCACGACGCCCTGCACACACGGGTTGCTGGGGTTGCCGGAGCAGGTCGCGCCTTCGCTGCACGTGATGCACTGACCAGCCGTCGTGCACACCTGACCGACTCCGCATGGGCTGCCAGCTGCCTTCTGCCTCGTGGTGTCGACGCAGCCCGCATCGTTGCCGCACACCGTCTCGCCCTCGCGGCAGGGGTCCGCGTTCGAGGAGCACGACACGCCCACAGTGCAGGCCACGCAGTTGCCGTTGCGACAGATGAGGTCGTTGCCGCAGCCCACACCAGAGACAGCAGGCCCATCGATGCAGCTGGCGCTGCCGCCCTGGCAGAACGTCACGCCCCGCAGACAGGGCGCACCCGTGTTGCCGACGCAGGGCAGGTTGTTCTGACAGCCACTCGCGCCGCCTGCGGCTCCCCCTCCAGAGCCTCCCGCGCTGGCTGCCCCACCGGCCGCGGCCGCTCCACCAGCTGTCGCTCCGCCATCAAGGGCACACGACACCCGACACACGCCGTCGGCGCAGCACGTCGTCGCGCTGGGGCAGGCCTCTCCTTCCCCGCATCGAAACGACGTCACCTTCGAGGGGTCGACGCAGGTGCAGCCCTGCATTGTGAGGAGGAGCAGAACGAGGGTTCGGGAGGACATCGCGAGGCAATGTGTCACAGGTGCACGAGCTTCGCGCGTGGCAGCCGGGGCGCCATTGCCCGTACTGGCCCTTGCGACTATCGGTCTCACCCGATGCGTCTCTGGCTTCCCCTCGTCGCGCTGTCGGCCTGCACACCTGCCAGCATCACCTTCTTCACCGCCGAGCCCGCATCCATTCCTCCCGGTGCGACGAGTCAGCTCAGCTGGAGCAGCAACGGCGCTTCGTCGTGCCGCGTCGAACCGCTCGGCATGGACGTGGGCCTCGCGGGCGCGCTCGCTGTCACGCCGACCAGCACCACCGAGTACACGCTCACCTGCGGCAAGGCCGTCTCGACGACGCGCATCGTCGTCGCCGCGCGCATCGACCGCTTCACCGCGACGCCAGCCACCGTCCTCGCTGGAGACCTCGTCGAGCTGTCGTGGGCCGCCGCCGCGCCGGGCTGCCGCCTCGAACCGCCCGCCGAAGACGTTCCCGCCACGGGCACGCGCGCCGTTCGCCCCCTGACGAACACCACGTACACGCTGAGCTGCGCGGGCACGACGGCCTCGGCGATGGTCTCGGTGGGCACGCCGCCGAGCGACCCGCTCTTCCCCGCGCAATGGCACCTCGTGAACACCGGCCAGGCGGGCGGCGTTCGCGGACAAGACCTGTCGGTCGAGAGCGTCTGGGCCGACTGGCGAGGAGAGGGCATTCGCGTGGCCGTCGTCGACGATGGCGTCGACCTCGCGCACGAAGACCTCGCACAGAACGCCAACGCGGCCGACAGCCACGACTACCTGGGCAACGCCACCGTGGACCTCGCCGAACACGGCACCGCGGTCGCAGGCCTCATCGGCGCGCGCGACGTGAATGGCGTCGGAGGCCGTGGCGTCGCTCCGCGCGTGACGCTCGTCTCGTACAACTTCTTGCAGGACTCCTCGTCGGCCGCCGAGCTCGACGCCATGGTGCGCGGCCTCGACAAGAACGCCATCAGCAACAACAGCTGGGGCGACGCTGACGACGGCACCGGCCTGCTCACCACCGCCGACGCGCTCTGGGTCATGGGCGTCAAACGCGGCACGAGCGAAGGCCGTGGCGGCAGAGGCATCGTGTATCTCTTCCCCGCTGGCAACGGCGGCAACGACCGCTTCCCCGACGACTCGAACTTCGATGCGCAGGCGAACAGCCGCTACGTGCTCGCCATCGGCGGCGTCGGAGACGATGGCAAACGCGCTGCGTACTCCGAGCCCGGCGCCAACGTGCTCGTCTCGACACCCTCGGGAGACCGAGCCTCGCACTACCTCACGACGACCGACATCACCGGCAACCCCGGGTACAACAACGGCCGCACCGCGGGAGAACCCTCGAACGCGAACTACACGCAGACGTTCGACGGCACCTCGGCGTCGACGCCGAACGCGTCGGGCGTGGTGGCGTTGCTGCTCCAGGCGAACCCGGCGCTCACGTGGCGCGACGTGCGGCGCGTGCTGGCGCTGTCGGCGCGACGCAACGACTCACGGCACCCCGACTGGACGATGAATGGCGCAGGGCACGCGGTGAACCACGACTACGGCTTTGGCGTCATCGACGCGGCCGCGGCCGTACGCCTCGCGAAGACGTACGACGCAGGCATCGCCGAGGTGACGTTCGAGAGCCCCTCGAAGTCGGTGGGCGCCGCGATTCCCGACAACGACATGACGGGCGTGTCGAGCAGCATCGACGTGGCGAACAGCGGCGTGCGGCAGGTCGACTTCGTCGAGGTGACGGTGACCATCACGCACCCGGCGTCAGGAGACCTCGAGCTCGTGCTGCGGCACGAAGGTGGAGGGTTCTCGAAGTTGCACCCGCAACACGCCTGCATGGGCACCTGCTCGGCCATCGACGACTTCACCTTCACCAGCGTTCGTCACCTCGACGAGCCCGCAGACGGGAAGTGGACGCTGCAGGTGCGCGACGTAGCGTCGCAAGACGTGGGACGCTTCGTCTCGTGGAAGCTGGTGCTGCTGGGGAGGCCGTGACGTGAAGAGCGTGTTGCTCAGCCTGGTGCTGTCGCAGGTCGTCGCGCCACCGCCCGTGACGCCCGTCGTCGAGCCGGGCGCGTGGCCCGCAGTGACGACGTGGAGCGACGGCGGTAAGGAACGCACCGTTCACCTCGACGAGTCGCTGGTCGCAGAGCGTGACGGTGACGAACACACCGGCGCGGCGCTGCGGGCACAGGGCGCGATGGTGGCGATGACGCGCGGGCGCATGCGGTTGTGGCGCGTGGAGCGTGCGTCGGTGGTGCTGACGACCGAGCCGAAGCTGCTGCCCGTCTATCGCGATGATGGCGCGAAGCTGCGCGTGCCCATCGGTGGGGTGCTGGTGGTTCCGAAGACCGGCGTCGCGCCAGAGAAGGTGCGTGATGCCATCGGCAAGGGCACGGTGGTGCAGCATGGCGTGGTGAAGGTGCCGTGTACGCCGCTCGAGGTGTTCTCGTTGGCGAAGTCGTTGAGTGAGACCGCGGGCGTGTGGTGGGTGCAGCCTGACTGGTGGCTCGGCGCCACGCCCAGGTAGCCCCGCTCTTTGAATTGACATCGACCGTTGATGTACAATTCTGTGATGCTCGAACTCAAATCGACAATCACGCGCGCTCAATGGCTGCAACTCAGAGACCTGATTCGAGCGAACCCTGCGAGGCAGTGGCGGTTCGTCGGAGACGACGGCTTCGAGCGAACGGGGTACATCACCCACTTCCCCGCGGCGTGGGCCGTGACCTCGACAATTCACGTCGGCCCCTCGCTCGCCACGCCCGGTGAGCCGCTCCTCGTCGGGCTCATTCGGCGAATCGACGCGGTCTGATCAGCCGGCTTTCGCCCCGCACCCCGCACAGAACTTCGCGTTCGCGGGCAGCTCGTTTCCACACTCGCCGCAGAACCGCTTCGCGGCGGCGCCCACGGGCTTTCCACACCCGACGCAGAACTTCGCGTTCGGCGGCAGGCTCGTGCCACACGACGTGCACGCGGCCTGCTGAGGCTTGTTCACGTCGAGCCCAGCGGTCTGGTCGCTCTTGCGCGCCTTCTCCCAGACCTGCTCCACCGCAACCTGGGCCTGAATCGCCGCCGCGTGCTCGGCCAGCTTCGGAGCGCACCCCTCGCACAACCCGCGCTCTTCGTTCCAACACACGTCGGGGCACACCCACTGGCCGCACTTCGTGCACTGGTGGAACTTCGGCTTCAGCTCGGCCACCGCCTCCTGAAACGCCGAGTCCCACGCTTCGCCGCGGAGCGCGTCTTTGACGTGATCAGCGCCCGCGCCGACCTGATGGAGCGCGCCGCCGAACAGACTGCCTGCTGCTTTGATCAGACTGGCCGCAACACCAATGGTCGACGTCTTGAAACTCGACCGATAGCCGTTGCCGCACTTGTCGCAGTGAAACTCGAACTGGTACCCGCTGTCGTTCGAGTGGTCGGTGTAGTTCCGAGTGAACGCTGTCGCTGCCATGGCGTGTCTCCTTCAGCTCACTTCTTCTTCGGAGCAGGCGCGGCACGCAGCACGTCACCGGCCTTCGCCTTGAGGCCCTTCACGTTGAGCTCGGCGATGGGGCTCTCGGCGAGCGCATCGACCTTCGCCGGGTCGCGCGCCACGAAGGCCGAGTCCTGCACCGACTTCGTTCCAGCCTGCGTCTCGCCCGATGGCGGCCCGCCCCAGCGCCCGTACACCGGGTTCGCGCACTCGACCTTGCCCTTCCACGGGTAGCGAATCGCGTAGCGCGCCTGGAAGTTGTTCATCGAGTCGGGGCGCGAGCCCTGCTCGAGCGCCTTGCCGTCGGTGAGGAACTCGCGGCCGCCCACGATGGCGGGAGCCGCCTTGAAGACGAGGTCTTCACCGAGCGAGGTCTTGTCGTAGCGCGCGTGCAGGCGCGTGAGCACGAACTGGCGCTGCGGGTTCCACTGGTCTTCTTCTTTCTGCTTCGTCGCCATCACGTCGGCCCCCAGGGTGGCGAAGTCTTCCTGTGAGAGCGGTGACGTCGGGCACGGGTCGCAGCTCGTCGCCTGCCACGCGTACTCCGTCACCACCGCCTTCGGGTTCTTCGCCAGCGTGCGGTCGAAGAGCGACACGTAGAAGAAGGGAAACTCCGACTTCGCCGACGGCGCGAGGTCGATGTTGGTCGGAATCGTCACGTTCGGCAGGTTGGCCAACTCGTAGCGTTGGTTGCGAGCGAGCACGTGCACGATGAGGTCCTGCTTCTCTTTCGCGTTGATCAACCCCAGCCGCACCGGCAGCTCGAACTTCTCGGCGTCGTAGTGGAACCGCAGCGGCGACAGCTTCGCCATGCCCTTCTCGAAGGTGACCTTCTTCACGTTCACCTTCGCCACGAAGAACTTGAGCCCCTGCTGAATGTACGGGCGAAACAGCGGCTCGGCACCCGCGGGAATCTTGTACTTGTTCTCCTTGAGCCACCGCTCGAGGGCGAGCGCGTCTTTGGCCGAGAGAATCACCACGTCGTACTCGCCGACTTCGAAGCGCGCCTCGACCTTGACCAGCGGGGCCCCGCCGCCCTTGCGCATCACTTCCACGCGGTCGGCGGTCGACTTCTCGGCCTCCTCCATCAGCTCGTCGTACTTCGGCTCGACCCAGCAGGGGTCCTGCTCCCAGTACTCGACGAGGCGTGGCGCCGAGAGCGTGTCGACGCGTGCGAACACCTCGCGAGGGAGCGTCTTCACCTGCTCCTTCTTGAGCACCACCGGCACCGGAATCACCATCGCGAAGTCTTCCGCGGGGCCCTGGTAGTTGTTCTGCATCGACAACACGGTGCGCGTGCCTTCACGCATGAGCACCACTTGCGTGGCGTTGTTGAAGAGCTCGGCCCCACCGCCCGCGACGTAGAAGCCGCAGAACGCGTGGGCAGCGAAAGGCGCGAAGCACAGCGCAGCAGCCAGCAGTCGTGTCATGTCAGGTCCCCGAGGAAGACGGCGCGCGGACCATAGCGCGCCGCCTTCACAAAGGGCCTGCTGGAGCGCTTCAGGCCTTCTGCGGAGTCGCGAGCGCGCGGTCGGCCAACACCCCGACGCCCACCAACAACAGCCCGATGGCGATGTGCAGCACATCGTCGGCCGTCTTCCACTGGAACAATTCCTTCGGCCACAGCCCCGCGAAGCTGGCCACGGCCTGGTAGAGGTCGATGGCTCCGAAGCCGACGGTGAAGGCGCGCACGAGACTCAGCTGCTTCGAGGCGACGCACCCCAGGCCGATGAGCCCGAAGACGATGTGGAAGACGTTGTACGGCGCGGCGCCGCTCGTCATCGCCATGGACTCGGGCAGCACGAAGCCCAGCACTCCGACGACGATGAGCACGGGCGCGAAGATGCGCAGCACCAGCATGTTCACACCCGCTCCACGAGCCTCTGCCATGAGCGCCTCTTCGGACGTGGGGCGCTGGTGGATTTCCTGCTACGCGCCCGCCCGCATGAAGCTCTACTACGTCCCGAAGACGCGCTCGAACCGCCCTCGCTGGCTCCTCGAAGAGCTCGGTGTGCCGTACGAGCTGATCCGCCTCGACGCGACGAAGGGCGACACGCACACCGCGGCACACCTCGCGCGTCACCCCCTCGGCCACGTTCCGGTGTTCGAGACGAACGAGGGCATGCTCTTCGAGTCGGCCGCCATCGTGCTCCAGCTCGCCGACCTGCACGGAAAGCTGATTCCCCCCGTGGGCACTCACGAGCGCGGGCTCGTGTACCAGTGGCTGTTCTTCGCGATGACCGAGCTCGAGCCGCAGTGCACCATCTTCTTCCGCGAGAAGGTCGTGGCGAAGACGCCCGGCAGTGAAGCGGCGCTCAAGGCGAAAGAGAAGATTGGCGAAGCGGTGCGCGTGCTCGACACGCAGCTCGCGAACCGGGAGTGGATGTTGCCTTCGGGCTTCTCGGCCGCCGACATCGTCGTGGGCAGCGTCGCGTGGTGGGCGAACCGCATGGGCGCGGTGGAGAACGCTCCGAACGTGGTCGCGTACGTCGAGCGCATCGCGAAGCGGCCCGCCTATCAACGCGCTGTCGCCGACTGATGAACTCGTCTCCGTTTCGTCAGGGAGTCGTGGCGTCGGCCTGGGCGCTCGGTGTGCTCGCCATCGCCGCGTTGCCGTCTCGGCTGGCCAACGTGGTCGCTGGCTGGGGCGCGATGAGCACACGCGTCGAGCGCGCATTCGCGGGAGCGTGGCTCGACCTCGCCGCGGCCGTGTTGATCCTCACGCCGTTCGTCGCGGCGCTCACGTTGATCATTCCGGTGATTGTCCGCCCGCTGCGTCGCGCGGGCTGGCAGGGCTGGGGTGGCGCGCTGGCGACGATTCCCATCGGCTTCGCGTTGTGGGTCTTCACCGTCACCGCGCAGGAAGTGAAGAACGAGCGCGGCAGCTTTCCGACGTTGTTCGATTTGTCCGAGGGCGGCACCAACGCGAGCTTCGTCGGCGGCATGGTCGGCTTCCTCGGGTACGAGCGCATTCGAACGCCCGCGGCCGTCGGCGTGACGCTCGTCGTGGTGTTGATGGTGCTCGCGGTTCGGCGGGCGCCGTCGACGCTGGTGCCGTGGCGAAGGTGGGCCGCGGGCTTCGTCGCCGGCGTCTTTGGGCTCTCGGGCGTGATGGTGGGCGGCCAGCGACTGCTCGCGACGGCGAATCGGTTCAGCCCTGCCGCGCTCGGAGATCCGCTCACCGGCCTCATCGAGAGCGGCGTCGACATGGCGCAGCACCGCGGGCCCGCGACGGCCAGACAGCTGATCCTCGACGCAGAGTTGCCCGCCGGCAGTGCTGCGCAAGGTGAAGCGTTGATGGGCTGGCCCGCGAACGATGGCGGGTGTTCACCGCACGCGCGCCCGCTCGACTCGACGCTCGAAGGCACGACCGTGGATCCGCGCGGTACGGCGTTGATCAACTCGCTGCGTGGCGTCTCGAAGGAGCTGTTCGCGGGCGCCGATGCGGGCGTGGCTGTCTTCTTCATGTCGCTCGAGGGCTTCCGCGCCGATGACATTCACGCGCTCAACCCGCAGGCGCCGAAAGACATCGCTCCGTTCACGACGTCGCTCTACGAACGTGCGGAGCGTGGCGGTGAAGGCGTGCTCGCGGCGACGAAGATGATCCAGGCCGGCGTGCGCACGGCTCACAACCTCGGCGCGATGACGTGTGGCGTGGGAACGCTGCCGTACAACCTCGCGTTCATTCGCGACCTGCAGCCGTTCCCCGTGCGCTGCACGAGCGACGTGCTGGCCGACTCGGGCTTCCGCCACGCGTTCTTCTATGGCTCCGACGCGACGTTCGACGAGATGCACGCGTTCTTCGAGCGGCATCGGTACGTCGAGCAGGTCTCGCAGGTCGAGCTCCCGAAAGACCTGCCGAAGGGCACGTGGGAAGCGGTCACCGACATGGCCGTGTTCGACTTCGCGGTGAAGCGCATCGCCGATGAGTTGAATCGCACGGGAGCGCCGCAGTTCGCGATGCTGATGTCGCTGTCGCATCACTCGCCGTTCACGACGCCGCAAGACCTGCCGGCCGAAGTGCCTGCACGAGTCACCCGCGCGCTGGCGAGCTCGGAGCATCACGCCGACGCCGATGACACGAAGCGGTTGGTCGCCTTCTCGTACACCGACGCCGCCGTGGAGCGGCTGCTCGCTCAGCTCGACGCCACCGGCCTCTCGGAGCGCAGCCTCGTGGTGTTGATGGCTGATCACTCGACGGGCCACGCGTATGTCTGGGGCAAGCAGGCGACCGAGACCGATGCGCAGAAGTCGCAGGTGCCGTTCGCCATCGTGGTGCCGCAGAAGTTCCGCGCGCGGCTCGCGAACCCTGAGGCGTTCGACGCGGCGATGAAGCAGGCGCAGGCGGCGCTGAATGGGGGGCCGGTCTCGCTGAACGACGTGCCCGCGATGCTGCTGGCGTTGTTGTCGTCGCACCCGAACGTGGTCGCGCTGCCCGAGAATCAGCGCTGGCACACGCTGGGTGGGCAGCTGACGAGTCCGTACTTTCTCCCCGGCGGCGGAGCGACGCTGCTGTCCATCAACGGCGTGAGCGAGTTGTTCACCGTCGATGCGAAGGGCGAGCGCGTGGGTAGCTACGAAGACTCGGTGTTCCTGAAAACCCGCGCCGACCGCTATCGCGTCACGCCGCGATTGATTCCGGTAACGGCGACGCTGCAGCAGGTCCTGCGCTGCGCGAACTGATCAGACGAACCCGGGCGGCTCCCGAAGGAACCGCCCGGCAGACTCCAGCTCACTGTCGATTCAGCTCACCGCGCGGTGAACGTGCGCGTGGTGGTCTCGGCAATCCAGTTGCCGAACATGGCGAGCGTGGGACGAGCGGGATCGGTCAACC
>JAEUJR010001104.1 GCA_016793585.1 Archangium sp. | reverse complement strand
AGGGCGGTGCCTGCCCGCCGCGAGGCCCTTCCCTCGCCTCGTTTCCTGCCGGCTTCTCGTTCGTCTCGGCGCGAGGACCGAACATCTGCGTCATCGGGAACGGGCAGCTTCGGTGCTACGGCCCTGGCTTCACCGGTAACGTTCTCTCGTCGAACACGAGCGCTGCCGCCGTCGGCGTGGCCCATGCCTGCTGGTTCGAGCGAGGCAATCTGCTCGCAGGAACCCTTCGCTGCACGGGCTCGGCGATCGCCCGCGGTCCGTTCGATGGGGGAGAGTTGCCCGAGGTCTTCCTTCTGACGCCTGCTGGGAACGACTTCACCTGCGCGACCGGCCTGATCAGCGAATTCAGCTGCTGGGGTCGCAACGACCAACTGCAGCTGGGAGCCGTCGATGGCGGAGCGCCGGTGTTTCCGCCAGCACTCCCCTTCTCGTCCGTGACAGCGCTTGGTTGGACCCATGCCTGCCAGGTCTTCGGAGTTCCCGATGGTGGGCAACGACTGAGCTGCTGGGGCGACGACTCGAACGGCAAGCTCGGTCTTCCGCCTGGAGCCGGCCCGCGTCTGCCGACGCTGATTCAGCCCTGATCATCTCGCGAGCCGAGCCCGCGGAGCGACGGCAGCCAGCCACTGCGCGCTCCATTGACGAGACTGCGCAGGGCTTTCTCATCGAGCGACAACCGGGCCGACAGGTTCGTCGAGACAATCGAGAAGAGACGCGCTCCGAGGCGCTGCAGGCGGTGCGCGACGGTGCTTCGGGGCAGGCCGAGGCGCTGGCCAAGCGCTGCGTGGGGAAGGCCTTCGATGAAGTGCCAGCGCAGGAGCCGCCGCTCGTCGAGGCTCAACGTCGCGAGCGCTGCTTCGAGCGCCGCCGAGAGTTCCTTGCGCCCACGAGCCTTCAACAACGCCCACTCGGGAGTGGACGAGAACGCCAGGCTCATACGCTCTGGGAGTTCGTCGAGGCCGGGCGCCTCGAGCGGATGGCGGCGTGAGAGATCGATCGCGACCCGGCGGGCCACGAGGCGGAGCCAGCCCTTCAGCGAGCCGCGCGCTTCGTACTTCGCCAACGCCGGAGCCTTCGGCATCAGCAAGCGGGAGAGGAGCTCAGCCAACACCTCGTCTCTGACGTCAGCCTGCACCTGGGCGACCGCCGCCGGGAGCCAGCTCCGCCGCAGCGATGACACAGCGACGCGGTCACCTTCGAGGCAGGCCGTCGCGAAGGCGAGATCATCGAGCTCGAGGTCTTCAGCGGTCTGCTTCATGGTGCAGCGGGCGACGGCCCGTTCGAACGCCTGGCGAGAAGGCACAGGCTCCCCGCGGCTCTGACGTGCGCGCAGCACCTCGTCGAGTCGTGCCGTCACGGGTTCCCCGCAGGCCAGAGCACGAAGCCGAGCACCGCCAGCCCGACGGCCGCCGCGAACGAACCGACGGCGGCGCCCAGCGAGAGGTTGCCGCTCGACGCGAGGGCCGAGGCTTCGGAGAACGAGAGCCCCGCGCGACGCTCGACGCCCACCGTCTGGTACGCGGCGTCGAGGCGGTTGCCGGCGTCGATGCGAAGTCCGGTGAAGGTGAGACCCGCCGCAGCGCCGAGTGCGGCCCCGCCGAAGCTGAGCCATGACGGCCACGTCGGCCTGGCGACGACCACCGGCGTTGGTGGAGGAGGTTGTTCGATGACCGTTGCAGGAACCGCGACGGGCACTGGCGCGGGCACGACGTCACCGAGAGCGTTCACGCAGGCCTGAACGAAGCGCGAGATGGGTTCGGGCAGTGCCTCGTTGCCCGTCACGGCCGCGACCTCGCTGGCCAGCCGCACGCCATCGGCCGTTCGAACGAGCTCGGCCCGAAACAGCAGTCGCGTTCCGACGGCCGCGAGATCGAGATGAATGACGAACGGCCAGCCCGCCTTCGCACCCGCCTCGACGACGCACGCGGTGGCGCCGTCGCAGACCGTTTGATCGTCGCGACGAACGGTGGCCAGCCCCTGGCTCATCGCCGCCGCGCGCACCGAGGCGACGATTGGAGCGGCGGCCGACGCCGACAGCTCGATGCGGCGCGAGACGACGACGCTCACCTCGGGCAGGGCGACGAGCAGACTGATGACGGCGACGCTCGTCACGGACACGCTCCGGCAAAGTACAGGCGCTCGGTCTGATCGATGAGCCCGATGGCCTCGGCGCGGGTGGCGTCGGAGCGTGTGGCGAGCAGGCGTTCGCACTCATCGAGCATGGCGCCCGACATGGCGCGGTTCTGCTCGGGCAGTCTCGGCAGACAGGTGCGCAGCTTCTGCAACCTCGAGCGGAGCACCGCCTCCGAAACGAGGGCGGGCCGGGGTGCCGGCGTTCGGACGACGGTGGGCCGGGGCCTGGCGGTGATCGTGGGCGCTGGCACCGCGGGCTCGGCGCTGGGCGGTGCGACTTCGACGACGGCCGGCGACGCGGGCGGAGCAGCGACTGGCGCGACGGCGACGACGGGAGCCACCGTCACGGGCGCGCGCTCGGCGCGTGGCCACCACGACCACGCGACTGCAAGCGCCGCGATGAGGCTGGCGAAGCCGACCCCGAGGGCCACGCGAGAACCTCGTGTCTGCACCGAGCGTATGAGCTCGGCGGTCGCAGGCTGCTCGATGGCCGTGGTGGAGCGACGCGGTGAAGCGAGCTCCTCGTCGCTCAGCGTGGCGCTTGAGGGCTGCATGGCGAGCAGTTGCCGCTTCACGGCCGCTGCGCTCTTCGGCCGGCGCGCGGGGTCCTTCTCGAGCAGGCTCATGATCAGCGCATCGAGCGCCGGGGGCACCTCGACGAACTGGCCAGGTCTCGCGGGCTGGGCCTCGAGGTGACGAACGATCACCTCGGTGGGACTGCTGCCATCGAAGGGCCGCTCGCCGACGAGCAGCTCCCACGAGAGCACCCCGACCGCGTACAGATCGACCGCCGGCGTGATGGGCAGGCCACGAATCTGTTCGGGCGCCATGTACTCGGGCGTTCCCAGCAGGCCCTGGCTGCTGATCACCGTCTCGTGGGTCTGGGCGAGGTTCTTGGCGAGCCCGAAGTCGAGCACCGTGAGCCTGGTGCCCGTGGGCGTGGTGCGCAGGAAGAGGTTCGACGGCTTGAGATCGCGGTGAACGATCTGTGCGCCATGGGCGGCCTCGAGCGCCTCCATCAGCTGCACGAGCAGCCCGATGACCTCGGCTGCGGGAAGCCGCCCCTGCTTCTTGCGATGGGTCGACAACGGCATGCCCTCGAGCAACTCGAGCACGCAGTACGGCTCTTTGTTGGCGAACGAGCCGACGTCGAGCACCCGCACGATGTTCGGGTGATCGAGCTGCTGCACCAGCTCGGTCTCGCGCTGAAAGCGGCGGAGCAACGACGGCTCCTGGGCGATGTTCGAGCGCACCAGCTTGAAGGCCGCCGGCTGACCGGTCTGCGCGTGCGTGGCCTCGTACACCACGCCCATGCCACCGGCGCCGAGGCGGGGGCCGATGAGCCACGCGCCGACCCGTTGGCCGATGAGCGGATCCGAGAGCTGCGTCTTCTCGATCGTGGGTGGAGCCCTGACCCGCGAGCGGGTGGGCCGCTCGTCGTCGGCGCCAATGACGCTTCGACACTCCGCGCAGCTCGCGACGTGCGCGGAGACCTCGGCGGCGTGCGCGCCCGTCAGCTTCCCATCGACGAACTCGAGCAGGCTGTTTTCGTCGGGGTGCCCCACGCCGTCGACATTACCCAATCACGCCCGAGGGCGCGTCACTGGAGCGTCGAACCCGCTGATCTGGCTGGAGAACCACGAATTCGTCGGGAGCGCGTTGGAAGTTGGCCGGCGGGCCTCGTCCTCCAGTTCGAAGTCACCAACCACTCGAACCCGGAGCTCCCATGCGTCGCCTCGAAGCCGCCTCCCACCCCGTTGCCCCGTCGCCGCTCACCCGTCCGTCCGCGCCCATCATCACGTCGCCGAAGCCCTCCGAGATCAGGGTGCCGTCGAGCTTCGAACCAGCGAAGCGGCCGATGGTGGCCATCAACATGGAGGGCCTGGAGCGCGCTGGGGTGACGACGCCGTTCTCGAAGAAGCCGACGCTCTCGCCTGGCCCGCGCCCGTTGACGCGGCCGAGTGGAACGCCGACGAAGCTCGGCGTCGAGCTGCCCTTCGTCTCGCAGTGGACGTTGAGCAACCCGAAGAAGGCGTGCCTGCGCGCGTGTCAGGCCATGTTGGCGGAAGCGGGCCTGCGCGATCGCGGCGCCCAGAACACCCTGTGGCTCAACGGCTCGAGCGACCTCGGCCTGCCCGCGACGAGCCATGCCCAACTGCGAGCGCAGATCGACGGCGATCTCGAGTCGGGCAAGCCGGTCGTGGTCGGCGTGAATCGGCCGGGTGGGCGGAACGAGAACCGAGACGGCGTGACGGATCACTGGATCGTGATCACCGGCAAAGGCGTCGATGCCGAAGGGCGCGAGTTCTACACCTTCCACGATCCCGGCCGGCGCAGCGAAGAGAACGGGAGCGACCAGAACCCCGCGAACCGCCTTTACGTCGACGAGGCCACGGGTGGCTTGTACTCGCTCGATGCGAACGGCGAGCGCCGGTACGACGTGACCGCCGTGCGCACGAGCGAAGCGGCCTGAGATTCAGGCGACGCTGACGGCGTTCGGGGCGAGGCGGGGCTTGAGCTCGCGGTGAATGAGGTAGGCGAGCACCGCGATGCTCCCGACGGCGAGGGTGCCGACGATGTAGGGCCACGCAGCAATGCCGTGCGCCTTCGCGTCGTGACGCAGCCACGACCAGGCGACGAAGAGCGCGATCGAGAGATCGACCAGCATCTGCGCCGCCCACGGCTCTCGGCCGGCGAGCGAGATGAACCCGATGGGGCCGCTGCCAATGACGACGGACATCGACCAGCCGGTGAACGCGAGGAAGACGACGACGAGAACGGCGAGGCGCATGTGGTGCTCCGGTGGACTGCGAGGGTGCACGCAAGGTGACGCCGCGAGGTCACAAACACCATGACGTGCGAGGTCATGGGCGGGCGGCGCGGGGTCGCTACAGTGCCGCGCATGACTGGCTTCGCAGGGTTGCTCAAGCGCTGGCGAACGACACGACGGCTCTCGCAGGAGCAGCTCGCCTTCGAGGCGGAGATCTCGACGCGCCACTTGAGCTTTCTCGAGAACGGCAAGTCGAAGCCCAGCCGCGAGATGGTGTTGCTGCTGGCGAGCGCGCTCGAGCTCGAGCTGCGGGAACGGAACACCATGCTGACGAGCGCGGGCTTCGCGGCGGTGTACACGTCGAGCGCGCTCGAGAGCATGGAGATGGCTCCGGTGCGGCGCGCGATCGAGCTGCTGCTCGCCAAGCAGGAGCCGTACGGCGCGGTGGTGTTCGATCGTGCGTGGAACCTGGTGCGCATGAATGAGGGCGCGATGCGAATGCTGTACCGGTTCCTCCCCTCCCCGCCCGACGACCCGACGGTTCTCACGAACCTGGCGAAGTCGATTCTTCACCCGCAGGGGCTGCGGCCCAGCATGGTGAACTGGGTCGAGGTGGCGACGTTCGCGCTCGAGCGGCTCGAGCGTGAGTGCACGATGTACCCGCACGACGAGGAGCGGCGCGCGTTGTTGAAGCACGTGCGCACGTACCCCGGCGTCGAGGTGTTGCGACCGTTCGAGATCTCGACGAGCGCTCCGGTGTCGCTGGTGCACCTGAAGCGCGGCGACGACGAAGCGCGGTTGTTCACGATGCTCACGACGCTGGGCACGCCGCTCGACGTGACGGCGCAGGAGCTGACGGTGGAGTCGTATTTTCCCGCGGACGAAGCGACCGAGCGCTGGGCGATGTCGCTGGCGGACTGATCAGCGGCCGGCCGAAAAGTTGTGCGACAGGCCTGTCGTGCGACCGTTCGGTGCATGACGACGACCAACCGCCGTGACGATCGCAAAGCCGTTCGCCTGCCCGTGTCGATTGGTGGCCGGCAGGCAGCGCTGAGCGCCGACGTGAGCCCGGGAGGGTTTCAGCTCGAGACGACGGCGTTGTTGCCGCAGGGCATGCCGGTCGAGGGGTACGTGCTCCATGGGAACAAGGAGCTGAAGTGGAAGGGCGTGGTCGCGTGGGCGCGGCCGGGCAACCCGATGACGAGCACGTGGCATGCGTTGGGCGTGCAGTTCACCGAGGTGTCGCCCGGGCTGCGGGCGTTGATCTCGATGCGCTCGCGCGGATGACGAGCGCGCTGGACCTGTACCGCGCGGGCGATGCCGAAGCGCTGCGCGACGCGATCGAGGAGTCGTGGCCGATCGATCGACTGTTGATGCTGGTGGCGCTCGGTCGATACCGCGAGGCGGTGGAAGAAGGCGCTGCGATCGGGGTCGGTGACGAGCGCGATC
>JAEUJR010001094.1 GCA_016793585.1 Archangium sp. | reverse complement strand
AGTGTCCGTGAGCGGCCGCTCGCGCCGCAAGGCCTACATGCGTCCGAAGTTCAGTGAATCCAGATGGTTCGTCGATGCTCCAGTGTCATCGAGGCTGACATCGGAATCATCGGTGCCGGCACAAGCCCTCAAATTCGGTGAGCGCGCCTGCGTCGCAAGCGTGTAAGGGACGTGACTCATGCGCGTGGTGGTGCTGTCTCGCTCGAGCCGTATTGCGTCGACCAGTCGGTTGATCGAAGCGGCGCGCGCTCGTGGGCACCAGGTTCGCTGCGTCGACCCGACGTCGTTGCAGCTGCAGCTCGGCGCGCGACGAGGGCGGTTGGTGCGCTCGTACAAGCTGATGCGAACGCCTGACCTCGTCATTCCCCGCTTCGCGGGAAACGTTGCGGCGTTCGCGTTGCCGATGGTCGATCAGCTCGAGGCGCAGGGCGCTGTGGTGATGAACCCGGCCGACGCGATCGGCGTGAGTCGCAACCTGCTGCGGTGTCTGCAGCGGCTCTCGAGCCGCGGCGTGCCAGTACCCCGCACGGTGCTCGCGCGTGATTCGAAGGCGCTCAAGTCGCTGGTCTCGCGCGTCGGCGGGTTGCCCGTCGTCGTGAAGTTGCTGGCTGCGAGCGAACAGCGCCGCGTGATGCTGTGCGAGTCGATGCAGTCGCTCGAGGCTGCGCTCGAAGCGGTGCTCGGGCTCGGCCACGACGTGGTGATGCAGGAGTCGATTCGGCCCTCGCAGCGAGATCTGCAGCTGCTCGTCGTCGGAGGCCGGGTGACGGCCGCGGTGCATCGCATCGCTCAGCCCGGCAAGGCCGCGCGCAACCTCGGTCAATTCGATCGCATCGAGCGCGCGACGCCCACCGAAGAGGTGCGCTCACTCGCGGAGCGGGCGGCGAAGGCGTGTGGCCTCGAGCTGTGCTCGGTCGACGTCATCGAGGGCAAATGGGCGAGGGTGGCCGACGTCAACGCCATGCCCTCGCTGCCCGAGCTCGAGAGCGCCTGCGAGCGCGATCTGGCCACCGAGATCATCGAACGAGGCGAACAGCTGGTCGCCGCCCGAGCACCGAAGTCGAAGTCGTGACAAAGAGGAGCCCAACCATGAAGCGAGCCCTGATTCTGACGCTGAGCCTGATCGCGAGCGCTGCCTACGCCGCCGATCCCGATGTCACCTCTCTCTACGAAGTGCGCACCGACGGCACCTCGACCGCGCTCAAGGCCGGAGAGAAGGGGAAGGTCGTCATCCTCAGCAAGGCGAAGAACGGCGCGCACGTCTCCGACGAGGCTCCGCTGCGCATCGAGCTCTCGAGCAAAGACGCCAAGCTCGACAAAGAGAAGGTGACGCTCGCCGACTCCCTCGTGAAGAAGGCCGAGGGCTCGACGGAGTACCCCGACCCGAAGTTCGAGGTGGGCTTCACGCCCGCGAGCGTTGGCAAGGCCTCGGTCGACGCGAAGATGACCTTCTTCATCTGCACCGAGAAGGTCTGTGCGCGCCAGACGAAGAACCTGTCGTTCCCGGTGACGGTCAATTGAGCCGCTTCGGGAAGGGCGGCGGTGGAGGTGGCGGCGCGCGGTTCGGCAAACGCGCTGGCCCGGGACCTCGAGGTTCGCGCTCGGGTGGTCCCGGTCGTGGTCCTCCGCGTGGGCGTGACGATCGCCCACCGCGCGGAGGCCGCGACGAACGGCCCGATCGTGGAGGCCGTGATGATCGTGATGAGCGGCGAGGCCGCGACGATCGCCGGCCCCCGTCGCGAGATGCCCGCCCGCCGCGTCGTTTCGATCGTGACCAGCCCCGGCCGCGCGTCGAGCGAGCCGCTCCAGAGCGGCCTGCTCCCTACCAGCGCGACGAGAACGACGGCCCGCGCTCGTACGGAGACGATCGGTTCATCTACGGCGTGAACCCGGTGCTCGAGCTGCTTCGCGCGAAGCCTGGCCAGATCGATCGCCTGAGTGTGCAGGCGCAGGGCCTCAAGGAGTCGGTCGCCGGCGAGATCTTCAGCCGCGCGAAGACGCATGGCATTCGGGTCGATCAGGTCGATCGTGAACGTCTCGACGCGATGGCGCCCAAGTCGGTGCACCAGGGCGTCGTCGCCGAGGTTCGCCAGTTCGACTACTCGTCGGTCGAAGAGATCATCGCGGTCGCGAAGAAGGCAGGGCGGCCCGGCCTCATCGTGATCCTCGATGGCATTCAGGACCCGATGAACCTCGGCGCGATCATTCGCTCCGCGCACGCGTTCGGCGCCGACGGCATCGTCATCGCGAAGGATCGTGCGGCCGCCGTCACGGGCGTCGTCGCGAAGGCCTCTGCAGGCGCGACGGCTCACGCGAAGATCGCGCGCGTCACCAACCTCTCGCGCACGCTCGAAGAGCTGAAGGCCGCCGGCTATTGGTCGGTCGCTGCCGAGCCGACCGGCGAACAGACGTTGTGGTCGGCGAAGCTCGACGGGCCGCTCGTGATCGTCGTCGGTGCAGAAGGCGCTGGCGTGCGACGAGGTATCCTCGAGCACTGCGACTTCCTCGTGCGCATTCCGATGATCGGCCAGGTCGCCTCACTCAATGCATCGGTCTCGGCTGCTGTGCTCCTCGCCGAGATCACCCGTCGTCGACAGCCCGCGGCATGAGCGAATGGCGGGTCAGGCGTCAGTTGAACGAAGACCTCTCGTCTTCAACGCTTGACTTGCTCTTTCGCACATGAATAAGGAGCGCCGCCCAAAGCAG
>JAEUJR010001092.1 GCA_016793585.1 Archangium sp. | reverse complement strand
CATCGGCGACGCGCGCGACCCCGAGACGGGCCTCGCCATCGGCACCATGGTGTACGGCGACTTCGCGCTGCGCGTCATCGACCCCGAGAAGCTCATCGTCGGCATGGTCGGCCTGCAGAAGACCGACAACGAGAGCTTCGTGGGCTGGTTCAAGAGCCAGGTGATGAAGGTCATCAAGGACCGCATCGCCGAGCTGCTCGTGAAGAAGAAGTGGCCGCTGCTCGACGTCACGTCGGGCGCGTACACCGAAGAGATCGAAGAAGAAGTCGTCGGCGGCATGGACAAGCACACCAACAACTACGGTGTGAAGATCACCGCGTTCGGCAACTTCACCATCAGCATCAAGCCCGAAGACGAAGCGACGCTGAAGAAGCTGTCGAAAGACGTCGCCTACTCGCGGCTCGCCGGCGGCTTCCAGCAGTACGCGCAGGGCCAGGCGATGCTCGGCGCGGCCGAGGGCATGGCGAAGGGCGGCGGCGAAGGCTCGGGTGCCGGCAACGCGCTCGGCGGCATGGGCATGGGCATGGGCTTCGGCATGGCCCAGATGTTCATGAACCAGCAGGGGCAGCAGCAGCACGCACAGCAGGCGCCTCAGCAGGCGGCGGCTCCGGCCGGCCCCTCGGTGATGGATCGGTTGAAGCAGCTCAACGAGCTGAAGACGGCCGGCCTGCTGACCGACGAGGAGTTCGCGGCCAAGAAGGCCGAGCTGATGAAGATGCTCTGATTCACGTCACGTGACGTGGAGCGCACGCGCCACGCTTCCTCACCGGAGGCGTGGCGTTCGTGTATCTGGAGCTTCATGAACTGCCCGCGCTGCTCGCTGCCGCTGCGTGACGTGACGCCCGACCTCAACATGCCCGACGTGCACGGCCTGGGCTGCGCGCAGTGTGGTGGCCACTGGTTGTCGCAGAACGATCTGCACCGGCTCGAGCAGGTCGTCGACGTGAGCTGGGTCGAGCTGCGGCACATTCCACCGCCAGAGATTCAGGCCGAGCTGCTCACCTGCCCGAGGTGTTCACCGGCGCGCCACCTGAACAAGGTGCAGAGCGATCGAGATCGCAAGGTGGTGCTCGACGCGTGCGAGCACTGTCACGGCGTGTGGCTCGATGGCGGCGAGCTGCACGCGATTCAAGAGAAGGGCTTCGTGTCGGCGCTGCTCGACGCGGTGCGGTTCCTCATGGGGCGGAAGTGACGCCTGCGTCTGACGGCTCGAGCGTCTTCGGCTGAGGCCACGCCTTCGGCACCCACGCCTCGAGCTTCTTCGGCTGGGGCCAGTCCTTCGGTGTCCACCCGCCGTCGCGAATCGGTTGCTCCATGATGCGGGTGCGCGGCCAGGGCCGGCTGGTCGACATGGGGCGCTCGACGGACTTCGGCGTGGGCCACTCGCCGACGGTGAGGCCGCCCTCGCTCTTCCCAACCGGCGTGAGTTCGATGGTGCGCTTCCAGAAGCTCGTCAGCGCGTCTCCCAGCGGCACGAGGCGCGCTTCCGTGGGCATGGCCGAGCCGGTGCTCCACAGTTCGGTGAGTGAACGGCCCGCCGTCTGCGAGGTGAACCAGGGCGCGCCGAGGCTGGTGTTCAGCTGCACGCGCAGGTGTTCGGCGAGCAGCATTGCGCGCAAGGTCGTCGCCGAGCGGAGCGCGTCGTCGGTGTCGAGGTGCAACCGAACGAGATCGGCCTCGGTGTGCGTGACGCCGAGCGCGCGGGTGAAGATGGCGGCCGCGCGCGCTTTCGAGCCTTCGTCTGACTTCTCGACGCAATCGAGCCGCACGAGGAACACCGCAGCCGCGCGACGCACCTGGAAGAGCCGCTGCACCTGCCAGGCGTCGACGATGGCTTTGCGTGCGGGCTCCTGAAGAGCCTGCGCTTCGAGCCACTGCGGTTCTCCCACGAGCGTCGCGAAGAGCTCGCCCGAGGTCTGCGCGAGCGACGAGTCGCCCAGTCGCTCGAACTCGAAGCGACCCGTCGTCACGTGCTGCAGCGCGAGCGCGACGCCGAGCTCAGAGAAGAGCAGCTGCTGGTCCTTCATGCCTCCGAGCGGGCGAAAGCTGGTGCGCACATCGGCCGGGCCACCGGGCGTCACCGTGAGGGGGAGCGGGTTCTTCTTCACCGCCTCGGACAAGTCGAGCGTGAGGCCCTTCTGGCCGTAGAGACCGATGGCGCCGAGCGTGGTGACGGCGCGGCTCGCGAGCTCCTTCTTGCCGAAGGCGAGATCGACGTCGGCTGGCACGCGGAGCAGCCGCGGAAGATCGGCGCGGGTGAGTGAGCCCACCGGCAGCTTCGTGTCGGCTGCGTTGAGCCGTTCGAGCGTCAGCCGCCACGCGTCGCTCGTCACCGTGAGCACGCCTTCGGCCACCTTGCGCAGCGCCTCCGGGTCGACGTCACGCAGCTCGGCCGAGAACTGAAAGGGCGTGCGCGGGGCGAGCACCTGCGCGGCCTTCGCGTCACGCGCCACCAGGGCAGCGTCGAGCTTCTCGGCGGCCGGCAACGACGCCGTCCACAACGCCTTGCGCTTGAGCGCGCTCTGCTCGGTCGCGAGCAGCCGGTTCAGGTCGTGCCAGCGAACCTCTTTGCCGCCGAAGGGGAAGGTGAGGGTCGCCTCGAGCGTGGCGATGGCCTGGCTCTCGGCGGCGGTCTCTTTCGTGAGGCGCTCGGCATCGAGGAACAGCGCGAGGTGCTCGAGCGCGCGCGGGTCGTCGACGTTCTGCGCGAGGGCGTCAGCGATCAAGGCGCGCCGCTCGGGAACCAGCAGCGCGTCATGGCTGGCCTGCAGCGGGGTGAGATCGAACGGAGCGCCAGTCGTCCAATGGGCCCACAGCTTCTCGTCGACCGCGCGCGACCACGCCGCCGTGTCTTTCGAGAGCGACGCCACCTGGGCCGTGAGCCGCTCCCGCGCGGGGTCGGCCACGCCAGCGTCGGGGGGCGCAGAACGATCGGGCTGAACGCTGGTGTCGACCTTCGGGCAGGCGACGAGGCTGAAGGTGACGAGCGCTGCGACGAGGCGAAGACGAAACGACATGGCGGGCACTGTACCCTCAGCAACAGCGCTGCGACCCGACAACGTTTGGCTACGCTGCGCGCCGTGGACTCGTTCGAACAGCGCCTGAGGAGCATCGACTGGTCGCGGTACCACCACGCGTACGGGCCTGCCGACGACGTGCCCGAGCTGCTGCTGGCGATCGCGAACGCCGATGCCGACATCGAGGCCTTCTCGAGCGCGACGAGCGCGTTGTGGGGCAACGTGTTTCATCAGGGCACTCGCTGGGGCGTGACGTCGAAGACGGTGCCGTTCTTCATCGAGCTGCTGACGACGGGGCCGCGCGCGGTGCGGGCGAAGCGGTTTCTCGTCACGTACCTGCACCACCTGGCGCTCGGGTACCCGCAGAGCGTCTTCCCGGGGCACTTCCCGCTCGGTGAGGTGATGGCCATCGCGACCGAGCTCGAGGCGGTGGGCGTGCCGGCGCAGGCGCTCGAGGGCGACGTCTTCGGCGACGACCTGCCTGCCGCCGTGCGCGCGGTGCAGGATCGCATCGGCGCCGTCTGGGAGCGCGACTGCTTTCTCGCCGTCGAGCGCGGTGTGCCGTCGATGCTGCTGCTGCTCGATGCCGAGGACGACGGCCTGGTGGGAGACGCTCTCGCGCTGGTCTCGTCGTTTCCCGGTCAGCGCGCGGTGAGCTCGCCCGGCCTCTGGGCGCTCGCGAGAGACTCCGGCGCCGTCGGCCGGCGAGGAATGGCGTTGGTGGCGCTCGCCCGGCTTGGGGTCGAGGTCGTCGAGCCCGCGCGCGTGCTGATGGATGCCGACGATGGCCTCGATGGGCTCTACGCGGCCTGCGCCGAGATCATCGGCGCGGCCGACCCGTCGGAGATCGCGCGGCGCAGGCTCGTGCAGCTGCCAGAAGGCCTGGGGGAGACCGAGTGCGCCTTCAGCGGCTCGGTGACGAACCTGGTCGCGTGGTGCGTCGAGAAGGCGCCGCCGAGTGACGGCGCGCTCGCGTTCAAGCAGCTCGAGTCGCTGCTCATCAGCGCGAAGGGCTTCACGAAGCTCGGGGTGCTCGACCGGCTGCTGAAGCTCGCGTTCCCCGACAAGCCCGGGGCTTCACTGTCCGTGCTCCAGCGGCAGGCCATCGAAGCCAGCGTCGAGCACGGCATCTGGCACGAGGGCATGATCTTCGGAAATCAGAATGACGTCTTCCGCGCGCACGGGCTGCCGACGACGCGAGACGAGCTGCGGGCGCTGCTCGTGAAGTGAGCCGCTTCGTGCGAAGGAGGGCGCCATGCCGTCCCCCGCGCAATGGGCTGCCGCGCGCGCCCGCCAGACGATGAACGCCGCGCTCCGTCGCTTCTTTCTGAGCGAGGGCTACCTCGAGGTCGAGACGCCGTGCCTCATCGGCACACCAGGCCTCGAGCCGCACATCGACCCGTTCGAGGTGCCGTTCATTCCGCAGACGGACATCGGCTCGAAGAAGTCGCTCTACCTGCACACCAGCCCCGAGTACGCGATGAAGCGGCTGCTCGCTGACCCCGGCTGTCCTCCGCTGTTCCAGCTCTGCAAGACGTTTCGGAACGGTGAAGTCTCGGGGCACCACAACCCCGAGTTCACGATGCTCGAGTTCTATCGGCCCAACGCCGACTACACGGCCATCATGCGCGACCTCGAGGGTGCGCTGAGCGCGGCGGAGCAGGCCGTGGCTCCTTCGCGCGGGTGCTTCACGAAGACGCCGTTCGATCGGCTGACGGTGCGTGACGCGCTCATTCGCTACGCGGAGATCGATCTTCGCGTTCACGCCGACGGGCCGTCGCTCAAGCGGGCCGCCGATGCGCGCGGCGTCTACACCGGCACGTCGACCTCATTCGACGACGTCTTCTTCCACATCTTCCTCGAGCGCGTGGAGCGCAAGCTGGGCGTCGAGCGGCCGACCTTTCTCATCGAGTACCCGGCGTCGATGGCGTCGCTGTCGCGGCTCAAACCGGGCGAACCCGAGGTGGCCGAACGTGTCGAGCTGTACGCTGGCGGCATCGAGCTGGCGAACGGCTTCTCGGAGCTGACCGACGCGGTGGAGCAGCGCCAACGCCTCGTCGAGGAGCAGGCGTTTCGTCGCTCGCTCAACCGCCCGGTGTTCGAGCTCGACGAGCGGTTTCTGGAAGCGGTCGGCAAGATGCCTGAAGCGGGTGGAATCGCCGTGGGCATCGATCGGGTGTTGATGCTGATGCTCGAAGTGACTCAAATCGCCGACGTCTTGTTGTTCCCGGCAAAGGACTTCGTGTGAAAGAGATTCTGAGAACGCTCGTCTCTGGCGCTGGCGTGGTGGGCCTGACGGGGTCGGCGTCGGTGGCGGTGAGCGCGTTGACGTACCTCGACGAGCGCGCGCCCGACCCGTTGCTGCAGCTGTGGGCCGACACGACGCTGAAGGTCTCGGGCGTTCGCACCGAGTGCCGCGGGCTCGAGAACCTGCCCGCGGGCAACTTCGTGCTCTGCGTGAACCACCAGTCGAACTTCGACGCGCTGGTGTTGTTCCGTCACATTCGCCGGCACATGCGCTTCGTGGCGAAGCAGCAGCTGCGGCGGGTGCCGGTGTTCGGCTACGCGCTCGAGCGCGCGGGCAACGTCTTCGTCGATCGCACCGGCGGTGACGGCGACAAGCAGAAGCTGAAGGAAGCAGGCGTCGCGGTGCGCGATCGCGTGAGCGTGGTGTTCTTCGCCGAGGGTACGCGGAGCGATGATGGCGTGCTCAAGCCCTTCAAGAAGGGCGCGGCGATCATGGCGCTCGAGGCGCAGGTGCCGTTGGTGCCGGCGGCGGTCGCGGGCACCTACGCGATTCTGCCGAAGGGAACGATCGCGATTCGGCCGAAGCCGGCGGCGCTCGTCATCGGCAAGCCCATCGAGACGAAGGGCCTTGGCATCGAGGCGCGCGAGCGGCTCACGCTCGAAGCGCACGACGCGGTCGCGAAGCTGCTCGACGAGGGCAACGCGATGCTGCCGAACATCTGAAGTTCAACCACCGCCGAGGCGGGCGAGCGCGGCCTTCAGCGAGATGCCGTTGGTGAGCACGGGCGCGAAGAGGTCTCCGTGCTTCGCGAGCCGGTCGAGCACCGCCGCGCGCGTGAACGACTTCGGGTCGAGCGTCGGCGTCACCTCGTCCCAACGGAGCGGTGTCGAGACGGGCGCTCCATCGACCGCACGCAGCGAGTAGGGCGCGACCAGCGTCTTGCCGCGGAAGTTCTGCAGGTGATCGAGGAAGAGGCGGCCGCGGCGGTCTTTCTCGTCGTGCGAGAGCACGACGAGGTTCGGGAGCAGCTGCGCGACCATCGAGCAGACGCCGAACGAGAAGCGGTGCGCGTCGTCGAGTGACTGCTCCGGGGCGAGCGGCACCAGCACGTGCAGGCCCTTCTGCCCGCTCGTCTTCACCACGCTGGGCGCCTCGAGCAGCTCGAGCAGCCTTCGCACCGCGGTGGCGACCTCGATGACCTGCGGCCACGTCGTCGCGGGGCCGGGGTCGAGATCGATGACGGCCCAATCGGGGTTCATGAGCGAGTGAATGCGGGTCGCCCAGGTGTGAAAGGTGAGCGCGGCCTGATTCACCATCCAGAACAGGGCGTCTGGGTTCTGAATGAGCAGCCGGCGATCGCCATCGATGGTGAGCGCTTCGAGGTAGTCGGGCGCGCGTGGCGGCGGGCGGTGCTGAAACCACATGAACTCGGTGATGCCGTCGGGCCAGCGCTGCGAGACGACGGGGCGATCGCGCAGGTGCGGCAGGAAGAACGGCGCGACCGATTGATACCAGTCGAGCACGTCGCGCTTGGTGACGCGGTCGACGGGGAAGAGCACTTTGTCGGGGCTCGTCAGCTTCGGTGGGTTCGAGAGCGAGCGGCGAACCGGGAGCGGGGTGGTGGAGGTCGAGAGGGCGATCGCGTCTCCCACGCCCGTGTCCTTGAACGCGATGACGCCTGGGAGGCCGAGCGCGCGCACCTGATCGAGCACCGTCTCGAGCGTTCCCTGCAGCGGGTCGGACCAGATGAGCGGCGTCGAGAGTGTGCCGGTCGCGCGCAGCTTCTCTCGACGCTCCGTGCGTGGGAGCGAAGCCAGGTCTTCGTCATCGAGGAACAGCACGTCGGAGATCATCAGGACCGCTGCCGGCCCAGCGCCCTGCGTGACGCGCTTCTTGAGCGCCTCGAAGTCGGGTCGGCCATGTTCGTCGAGCACACACAACGTGCCCTCGAGCGCGAAGTTGCGCGGCGTCAGTTCCTTCAGGGTCAGCGCGATGTTCTGACACTGCGAGGTCCACTCACGCAGGTCGTCGGCGAACAGGCGGGCTTCTCCGTTGGCCTTCACCGCGATGATGCGATGCCCGTCCCACGCGACCTCGAGCTGGCGACCATCGAGGCTGTCGGTCTCGATGCGGTGACGGAGCGATGGAAGTCGAACGCGTGAACCCAGCTTCCACGCCGTGAGCGCGCCGCTCGTGTCTTGCGCAAATCGCTCCCGTTTGCGGACCGCCACGAAGGCGACGCTACTCGCCGGTGGTCGCTTGTCACGACGCTGACGCGTGGGAAGCGATCAACGCGGCGACGCGGCTCAACTCGGTCGTGAACACGCCAGCCTTGCCTGCCTCGACCAGGCGCCGCCACTCGTCGAGGCTGTCGGTGTGGGCCGCCACGTCGTGGCCGTCATCGAGCAGGGCGAGTGTGCTCGCGAGAACCTCGGCGAGGCGCACTGGCGCGAGAACGGAGATCGGCTCGAGGCCCGGTCCCCGCTCAACCTCGCTCAACAGGACGTTCACCACGACGCCTCCGATGAACTCGTCGACGGCGACGATCAGCGCGGTGGAGCGAACGTCTGCCGGGCGCGTCCGATACGACCATCGTTGGCCGGGGTGAAATCGTGAATCCGTGTACGGCTTCAAGGTGATCGTCATGGCTCTGCCTGCGCGCGACGGCGCGATGCACGAGCACGTCAGTTCATGACCGTCGGCCTGACTGCCCTTCACGGAAGGGCTCTCGGGGCGGCGCTGACCATGCGAGGCTCACGACGCACCCATGACGCCACTCGATGAGCTCGCCACCCTTCTCAAGCCGGCCGGCGCGGGCCTGTACCTCGTCTCGACGGGCAAGGCCGAGCAGCAGGCGCTGCAACGCTCGTTGTACCGGGTGTCGTCGGACGACGAAGTGCAGCGGGCGTTTCGCCAGAACCTCGAGCGCGTGGTCTCGGCGCGCGGCGTCGTGCTCGGCATTCCCTCAGATGTCGGCGCGGGCTTTCAGCGTGGGGCGAACCTGGGGCCGCAGGCGATTCGGTCACGGCTGCTCGAAGACGACCCCGACTGGCCCGCGAAGCTCGACGCGATGGGGGTGGTCGACGTGGGCGACGTGTTCGTGGTTCCGCAGTTGCTCCACGACTCGATGTTGTCGCCCGAGCAGCTCTCGCGAACCCGCGCCGCGCTCTATCCCTTCGTCGCCCAGCCGCTCCCCGTCTCGTGCCTCTCGATCGCCGAGCGCGCGTGGACGCTGCTGTTCCAGCTCAACCCGGCCCTGAAGCCGTTCACCATCGGCGGCGATCACTCCACCGCCTGGCCAGTGGTTCAACCATTGAACCAATCGCGCGCGGGTGCGCCGTGGGGCATCGTTCAGTCCGACGCGCACACCGACCTGCTGCAGGAGCGGCTCGGCGTGAAGTACTGCTTCGCCACCTGGAGCTGGCACGCCAACGAGGTGCTCGGCCGACACGGTCGCCTCACGCAGGTCGGCATTCGCGCCACGGCCCGCACGCAGGAGCACTGGGAATCGACGACGGGCGTGCGCCAGTTCTGGGCGAAGCACATTCGCGAGAACCCCGATCGCGCGCTCGACGAAGTCATCGCCCACGTGAAGGCGAGCGGGGTGAAGGGCGTGTTGTTCTCGAACGACATCGACGGCACCGACTCCGCCTGGGCCGACGCGACGGGAACGCCGGAGCCCGATGGCCTCGAGCCCGACTGGCTGAGCGCCCTCATCAAGCGGCTCGGCGCCGAGGTCGGGTTGCTCGGTGGCGACGTGATGGAGGTCGCTCCATCACTCACGCGGAAGCCCGACAGCGCTCGTCGAACGGTGGGGCTCGCCGCCCGCTATCTGCGCGAGACGCTCGCCGCCGCCCTCGGGTGACCAGCGCGGAATCAACCCAGCAATCGAACGCACGCTTCTGCGTCACAGGAACACTCGGTTCCCACGAAGACCTGTGGCAGGGTGCGCGCCGCCATGAAGCCGCTGTTCGCCGTCATCGTCATCGCAGCCTCCGTCATGCTGGGCGGGTGCAAGAGCCCGTGCCGCCAACTCTCGGAGCGGC
>JAEUJR010000254.1 GCA_016793585.1 Archangium sp. | reverse complement strand
GTACACGCACGGCACGCTGGTGACCGCGATGCACGGGCACATGGCCTTCTGGGGCGCGTACGCGATGCTCGTGCTCGCCATCATCTCGTACACGCTGCCGCTGATGACGGGCCGCAAGGTGTACGAGCACGCCGCGGCCGGCTTCGCCTTCTGGACCTCGAACATCGGCATGACGGCGATGACGCTCGCCTTCGCCGTCGCGGGCGTGTCGCAGGTGGTGCTCGAGCGTCGCGCCGGTATGGACTTCCTCACGGTGCAGAAGGAGATCGAGGTGCACTTCGTCGGGCTCATTCTGGCGGCGTGCCTCTTCACCGTCGGCATCGGCACCTTCGTGTGGAACTTCATTCGCTACGGGCTGCCGAACGCCCCGCTGAAGGCTGGTGGAGAGCGCGTCGTCACCCCACCGCCCGACGTGAGCCCCGGAGTTCCCGCCGTCGCGAGGAGCTGAGCCATGGCTGCCTGGTACCGGCCGGTCGCCGACGAGGTGAGCGTGTTCGAGCGCGCTCACGCCCAGCGCCTGCCGGTGCTGCTCAAGGGGCCGACGGGCTGCGGCAAGACACGCTTCGTCGAGTTCATGGCGGAGCGGCTCGCGCGGCCGCTGGTGACGGTGGCGTGCAACGACGAGACGAGCGCCGCCGACCTCGTGGGCCGATGGCTGGTGCGGGGTGGTGACACCGTCTGGCAGGACGGGCCGGCGACCCGCGCGGTGAAGCAGGGCGCGATTCTGTATCTCGACGAGGTGGCCGAGGCCCGGGAGGACGTGGTGGTGCTGCTCCACCCGCTGACCGACCATCGGCGCCGGTTGTTCCTCGACCGCAACGACGAGGTGCTCGAAGCGCCGCCGGGCTTCATGGTGGTGGCCTCGTTCAACCCCGGCTACCGGCGCGGTCTCAAAGAGTTGAAGCCCTCGACGCGGCAACGCTTCGTGTCGCTGCAGTTCGGCTACCCACCAGAAGACGTCGAGGTCGAGGTGCTGCACGGCGAGACCGGCCTCGACGTGAAGCAGGCGAAGCGGCTGGTGGCGTGGGCGGCGAAGGTGCGCGGGCAAGACGCGCTGGCCCTCGCCGAGACGGTGTCGACCCGGTTGCTGGTGATGGCGGCTCGGCTGATGGCGTCGGGGCTGGCTCCGCGCGTGGCGTGCGCTGCGGCGCTCGTGCAGCCGCTCACCGACGACGCTCCGACCGCGAGGGCGCTTCAGGACCTCGTCGACTTGAGCTTCTGATGGACGGCGACGCGGCCATCGTCGAGTGGTGCAAAGGCGACGCACGTCGTCGTTGGTGTGCCACTCGACAGGTTCGCTCCTCGGCGCATCGCCTCTCCCCGGCCGACGGCTGCGCGAGCGACTTGCGAGGTCGTGCGTGTGCCGGTCGTCCGCGCGCCGCCGCGTGGAACGCGGGCCCTCGCTTCCAACTCCCTTCCCGCAGCCGCCGCCTGGGCGCGCGTGCGTGTGCCGCTCGACGTCGTGCGCGCAGCACCGACGTCATCCGTCGTTCTGGAGCCGAGTGGCGCAAGCGCGACCTGGAAGGTCGCTCGTGTGCCGCTCGACGTCGTGCGCGCAGCACCGACGTCATCCGTCGTTCTGGAGCCGAGTGGCGCAAGCGTGACCTGGAAGGTCGCTCGTGTGCCGCTCGCTCTCCTCGTCGTGCGCGCAGCACCGACGTCATCCGTCGTTCTGGAGCCGAGTGGCGCAAGCGCGACCTGGAAGGTCGCTCGTGTGCCGCTCGACCTTCTCGTCGCGCACGCACCACCGACACCATCCGTCGTTCTGGAGCCGAGTGGCCCAGCCGCGACCTGAGCGGGCGTTCGTTGGCCACTCGACGGCCTCGTCGAGCACGCGCCGACGTCAGCCGTCGTTCCCCAGCCGAGTGGCGCACACGCGACACGACACGTCGCGCTCGTGCCGCCCGGCCGACAGGAGTCGCCCATGTCGTGGGATGAGGCGCTCTTCTCGTTCGCGTGGAGTGGAGCGCGTCGCTTGCTGGCGGCGTCGACTCCGGCCGAGGTGCTCGCCAGACGCGTCGACGTCGCGCCCGAACTGCCGCGCCTCGAGGCACTCGCGCGACTGCTCACGGGTCGACCCGTCACGGTCTCCATCACCGACGACCGCGCCGGCGTCGCGGGAGACGTCTTCCTCCTTCCCCGCTGCTTCGACTTCGCGCCCACCCTCGCTCTCAACCGTGAAGCCCTCGTGCTGGCCATCGCGTGGGGCGCCATCGTCGAGACGCTCGAGCCGCCCACGACGGCAGACCCGCTGCTCGACATGGCGCTGCTCGCACCCGCCGTGAAGGCGCGCCTGCTCGCCGAGTTCCCCTCGCTCGCCGCGTCGTTGCCCCGGCTCGAGCGCGCTGCCGCTGCGGCCCGCCCCACACCTGCTCCTGACGATGAACGTTCGCTCGTGCTCGAGGCCATCGTTCGGCTCGCGCTCGACCAGCCAGTGAGTGAGTCCGTCATCTCGGCGCAGGCGCTGCAGGTGTGGCGTGGCGGCTCCCCGACGTTGCCTGCGCCGCTTCGGCGTTGGCGCTCGAGCACCACACCGGTCTCGCCGGTTCCCTTCTGGGGCTGGCGGCTGCCCCGCCCACCGCGCGCCCCGAAGCTCCAGGCGCCGACCGACGACGCCAACGCACTCAGCGGAGGCACCGAGGTCGCCAAGCCGAAGGTCACCCACGTCGAGCGCGTTCAGGAGCCCGAGCAGCAGCTCTCAGAGAACCCGCTCGTGCACAGCTTCGAGAAGGTGCACACGCTCGAGGAGTACAAGGGCGGCAGCAAACGCATCGACGGAGACGACGAGCTCGCGGCCCATCAGAAGGCGCTCGATGAGCTCGACCTGCGCCAGGTGGTGCGAAGTCATCAGCGCGCGAAGAGCCTCTACCGTGCTGACCTGCTGCTCGGCGGTGACGTGGGCGACGTCGAAGGCGACGAGGCGGCTTTGGCCGAAGCGCTCTACGACGAGTGGGACGAGGGGAAGCAGACGTGGAAGCGCAACTGGTGCCGGCTCACGACTCGGCTGGTGCCGGTGACGCCCGAAGCGAACGCGACGCTGGCCAGCACGCGCGCACGGCTGGTGCGGGCGACCACGGGTGTGCGGGCGGTCTTCGAGCAGCTCGAGGCTTCACGCGCGTGGAAGCTGCGGCAGCGTGACGGAAGTGACGTCGACGTCGACGCGGTGGTGGCCCGCTACGGCGCGCTGCGGGCGGGCTCGTGCTCCGAGACGCGGCTGTACGCGACGCGCCGCAGACACTCGCGCGACACCGCCGTGCTCGTGCTGCTCGATGCGTCGTTGTCGACCGACGCCTGGGTGGCGAACCGGCGCGTGCTCGACGTCGAGAAAGAGGCGGTGCTCGTGCTCGGAGACGCGCTCGACGGCCTCTTCGACGAAGTGGCCATCGCCGCGTTCTGCAGCCAGACACGCCGTGACTGTCGCTTTCTCGTCGCCAAGGGCTTTCAGGAGTCGTGGGCGCTCGGTGCGCAGCGCCTCGTCAGCCTCGAGCCGCACGGCTTCACGCGCATCGGCCCCGCGCTTCGGCACGCCACCGCCGAGCTGCTGGCCTGTGGCGCGAAGCAGAAGCTGCTGCTCCTGGTGAGCGACGGAAAGCCGAGCGACGTCGACCGCTACGAAGGCCGCTACGGCGTCGCCGACGTGCACCGCGCCGTGCTCGATGCGCAGGGCGCCGGAGTCGTCACCCACGCTCTCGCCGTCGACCCCGCCGCGAAGGCGTGGCTGCCCTCGATGTTCGGGCACGGGCGCGCGTCGGTCGTGTCGAAGCCCGAAGACCTCGTCGAGGCGCTCGCCCGCGTCACCAGCACGGCGCTGAGGCGCGGGTGATGCCCACCTCGAGTCACGTCATGACGTCACGCTCCCTCTCGAATCCTCCAGGTGGGGTCCTCCCCTGGCTCGTCGTCGCCCTCGAGCTGCTCACCTTCGCCATCGTCTTCGTGCTCGTCGCGATGCTGCGTCACTCGGCTCCTGCGGCGTTCGCGCTCGGCCAGCAATCACTCGACGCGCGCTTCGGCCTCACGCTCACCCTCACGCTGGTGACGAGCGGCGCCTTCGCGGCCCAGGGCGTTCATTCGTTTCGAGCCGGCCGCCTCGCGCACACCCGCGCCTGGTTCTTCGCGGCCGCGCTGCTGGGCATCGGCTTTCTCGCCGCCAAGCTGATGGACTTCGCCTCTCACGCCGCAGCAGGTGAGCGGCTGGGCGCCTCCGACTTCTGGGACGCGTACGTGCTGGCCACCGGCTTTCACGCGCTGCACGTGCTCGTGGGGGTGGCGTTGCTGCTCTTCGTGGTGGTGCGCCTCGGCGGCCGGCGCTTCGACGACGAAGAGACCGCCATCGCCGGAGCCGCGCTCTTCTGGCACCTCTGCGACGCGGTCTGGTTCTTTCTCTTCCCGTTGTTCTTCGCGAGGGCGTGATGCGCCTGCTGACGTGGGCGGTGCTGGTGACGGCCTCCATCATCTCGGTCATGCATGGCCGCCTCGGCGTCGCGCTCGCCCTCGGCACCTTCAAGGCCATCACGCTGGGCCTCGAGTTCATGGAGCTCAAACTCGCCGCGCGAGAGCACGCAGCCGGCTACGTCATCTTCTGTCTGGCGCTCGCCGTCGCCCTCGCCGCAGCGAGTTGATGGATTCCCCCTCGTGCGTCGTGCTGGCTGGTGTAGGACCCCCGCGCGATGACGGGCCCCTTGCTCGAGGCGAAGAAGGTCTCCATCCGCTTTGGCGGGTTGAAGGCGCTCACCGACTTCTCGCTCACGCTCTCGAAGGGCGACCTCAAAGGGCTCATCGGCCCGAACGGCGCCGGCAAGACGACCGCCTTCAACGCGCTCACCGGTGTCTACCCACCGACCGAAGGTGACGTCGTGGTCGCCGGCGAGCGGGTGAACGGCAAACGCCCGTTTCAGATCAACCGCCTCGGCGTCGCGCGCACCTTTCAGAACATTCGCCTCTTCAAGCAGCTCACCGCGCTCGACAACGTGCGCATCGCCATCGTCGCCGACACGAAGCCGTGGTTCGACGTGGGCCGTGTGCAGGCGCTCAAACGTGGCGGGGCGATGCAGCGGGCCGTCGGCGCCGCGCTCGACGCGACGAACAACTACCGCGACTGGTGGCGCGCGTTCCTGCGCACCTCGGGCTTCCTCGGTGAAGAGGCGGCGCTCACGAAGCAGGCCGAAGAGCTGCTCTCGGTGATGGGCCTGTCGAACCGCCGCGACGAGATTGCCTCGAGCCTGCCCTACGGAGAGCAGCGCCGCCTCGAGGTGGCCCGCGCGCTCGGCACGAAGCCCAAAGTGCTGCTGCTCGACGAGCCCGCCGCCGGCATGAACACCCGCGAGAAGGCCGACTTGATGGTGCTGATCCGCCAGCTGCGTGATCAGTTCTCGCTCGGCATTCTCGTCATCGAGCACGACATGAAGCTGGTCATGGGCATCTGCGAACACCTCACGGTGCTCGACCACGGAGAGACCATCGCCCAGGGTGACCCGGCCGCCGTGCGCAAAGACGCGAAGGTCATCGAGGCGTACCTCGGAGAGGCGCCGGTTCATGCAGCCTGAAGCGCGCGGCACCCGGGCTCCTCGCGAGACGCTGCTCGACGTGAAAGACCTCGTCGTGTCCTACGGCGCCATCGGCGCGCTCAAGGGCATCTCGCTCTCGGTGGGCAAGGGCGAAGTCGTCGCCCTCATCGGCGCGAACGGCGCGGGCAAGACCTCGACGTTGCGGGCCATCAGCGGGCTGGTGAAGCCAACGAAGGGCTCCATCACGTTGGCAGGCCAGGACATCACCGGCCTCAAGGCGAACCTCGTCGTCGCGAAGGGGCTCGCGCACGCGCCCGAGGGTCGCGGCATCTTCCCGAACCTCTCGGTGCAGGAGAACCTCGACCTCGGCGCCTGGCTGCGCAAGGACACGGCGGAGATCGAGAAGGACCTCGAGAAGTGCTTCGGCCTCTTCCCACGCCTGAAGGAGCGCCGTGACCAGTTCGCCGGCACGCTCTCGGGCGGAGAGCAGCAGATGCTCGCCATCTCGCGCGCGCTCATGTCGAGGCCCACGCTCTTGTTGCTCGACGAGCCGTCGCTCGGGCTGGCGCCGCAGGTGACGCAGACCATCTTCCGCATTCTTCGCGACGTGAACGCGGCGGGCATGTCGATTCTGCTCGTCGAACAGAACGCGCACCTCGCGCTCGGCCTCGCGAACTGGGCCTATGTGCTCGAGACCGGAACGCTCGTGATGCAGGGCACCGGCCAGGAGCTGCTCGCCAGCGAAGACATTCGCAAGGCGTACCTCGGCGAGTAGCGCCTCCCTTGACCGTTGTCGGTCACCGGCTTCGGGCTACGGTTCGCCGCCGGAGGGAACACACACATGCCGCGTTACGAATTCGCCGAGGGTGGTTCGAACAAGTTCTGGGAAATCACGCTCGAGGGCACGTCGTTCAAGACGACCTACGGAAAGATTGGCGCCGCCGGCCAGACGACCGTGAAGTCCTTCAAGTCGGAGGCCGACGCGAAGAAGGAAGCCGACAAGATCACCGCCGAGAAGGTGAAGAAGGGCTACCAGCTCGTGGGTGGTGGTGCGGCTCCTGCGGCTGCTGCGCCCGCTCCCGCTGCGAAGAAGAAGGCCGCGGCTGCTGCCGAGCCCGTGACGCACGCGGTGAAGTTCACCGCCGACGCGCGCAACCCCGAGATCGAAAAGGCCATCATCGCCGACCCGACCAACCGTCAGGCGTTCGCGCTGCTCGGTGACTGGTTGCAGGAGCAGGGCGACCCGCGTGGTGAGCTGATCAGTCTGCAGCTCGGCAACAAGGAGAAGCAGGCGAAGGCGCTCATCGAGAAGCACGCCGACTATTTCCTGGGGCCGCTCGCAGCGCACCAGAAGGTGCACGACGCGGGGTACAACAACAGCAGCTCGCACCTGCGCACGAAGGAGCAGGAGGCCGCCTGGCAGAAGACGCAGCAGGAGGCCTTCCTCTGGCGCAACGGCTTCATCTACCGGGTGCGCCTCAGCCACGACAGCTACTCGGACGCCGAGTTCAAGGGGAAGACGGTCGACATCTTGAACGACGTGCTCAAGCACCCGTCGGCCCGCTTCGCCGTCGAGTTCGCCTTCATGTCGAACGGCGACCCGAACGAAGACAACCTGCAGAACCTCATCGACGCGCTCGCGAAGAACGCGCCGCCCACGGTGCGGAAGTTGAGCTTCGGCGACAACGTCGATCAGATCAGCTGGCACCACACCGGCAGCCTCGCCAAGTTGTGGAAGGGCGTGCCCAACCTCAAGACGCTCGAGATCGAGACCGGTGAGTTCGAGGTCGGCAAGATGGAGGCGCCGTCGCTCGAGCGCGCCATCTTCATCACGGGCGGGCTCTCGAAGTCGTGCGGCAAGGGCATCGCCACGGCGGTGATGCCGAAGATCAAACACCTCGAGATCTACTACGGCACCGACGAGTACGGCGGCGAGTGCTCGCTCTCTGAAGTGCAGCCGCTGCTCAACCGCACCGACCTCACCAACCTCACGTACCTCGGCCTCAAGAACTCCGAGTTCGCCGATGAGATCGCGAGCGCGATGAAGGGCGCGAAGGTGCTCAAGACGCTCAAGACGCTCGACCTCTCGCTGGGCACCATGACCGACGCGGGCGCCGAGGCGCTGGTGGCCGCGAAGGACTCGCTCGCCCACCTCGAGGTGCTCGACCTCACCCGCAACTTCCTCTCGGCCAAGGGCATCAAGGCCGTGAAGGGCCTCTGCAAGAAGGTCATCACCTCGGAGCAGGAAGACAGCGACGACGACTATCGCTACGTCGCCATCTCGGAGTGATGCGCTCGGTCGTCAGGCGGTCGCGCGTGTCGTGACCGTCGCATGACGAGGCGGTAGGACAGTGCCTCGCATGGGTCGCCTGACGTCCATTCTCCGTTTCATCGCCGGCTTCACCGTCATCATGGTCATGACCCTCATCGTCATGGTCGCGGTGACGGTGATGCTGCCGTTCCGCGTGGTGCGCATTCACATCTGCAACTGGTGGGGCCACGTGGTGGGGCGCTCCATCGTGTTTCTGGCGGGCGTCACGCCCGTGGTGCGCGGGTGGGACCGGCTCAAGGGCTCGATGCCGGCCATCTTCGTGATGAACCACGCGAGCACGCTCGACGCGTTCTCCGGCATCTGGATGTGCCCGTACGGCGGCTGCGGCGTCTTCAAGAAGGAGATCGTGAAG
>JAEUJR010000316.1 GCA_016793585.1 Archangium sp. | reverse complement strand
CGCCGCCGCCCGAGGTGCGCACGATTCCCGGCTCGATGACGATGGTGATGAGCGGCCTGCCCGAGCGCTTTCAGACGCAGACGTACCGGCAGAGCTACGAGAAGATCGACGACAAACGCGTGGCCGTGAAGCTGTCGGCAGCGCTGCCGAAGACGAAGCTCGTGCGACCGCTGGCCGACCCGAACGGTGGCAAGAACCTCGAGAGTGACATCGTGGTCGAGGCCGCGGCGCCCGAGATCGTGAAGCAGGCGAAGCTCATCGTCGGCAACGAGAAGGACGCGTACACGGCCGCGAAGAAGATCGGCAAGTGGGTGAACGAGCGCCTCGTGAAGGACTACGGCTCGTCGAGCGATCGCGCGACCGACGTGCTCAAGACGATGAAGGGCGATTGCACCGAGCACTCGCTGTTGACGGTGGCGCTGCTCCGCGCTGCTGGCATTCCCGCGCGGCGGGTCGACGGCGTGGTGTACCTGATGAACGAAGACCAGGTGCCGGCGCTCTACTGGCACGAGTGGGTCGAGGCCTACGTCGGAGAGTGGACGCAGCTCGACCCCACCTTCGGCCAGGACGTCGCCGACGCCACGCACTTCAAGGTCGGAGAAGAAGGCAGCGCCGAGATCACACCCCTCATCGGCAGCCTCGTCGTCACCGACGTGCGGTGAACACGCGGCTCGGTCGATACGAATTGCTCGAGCGGCTCGGCCATGGAGGCATGGGCGAGGTCTTTCTCGCGCGCGCCGAAGGAGCGTCTTCGGTCGTCGTCTTGAAGCGACTGTTGCCGCACCTCGCGCACGACCGTGAGCTGGGCCGGCAGTTTCTTCGTGAAGCCGGCATCTCGGCGCGCCTCGTTCACCCACACATCGCGCGCGTGCTCGAGCTGGGAGAAGCCGGCGGCGCGTTCTTCTTCACCATGGAGTTCGTCGAAGGGCGCTCGTTGAACGCGCTCGGCCCCCTGCCCCTCGCGCAAGCGGTTCGAGTCATCGCCGATGCAGCAGCAGCGCTCGACGCAGCGCACTCGGCGACCGACGCGACGGGCCGGCCACTCGGCGTCGTGCACGGTGACGTGACGCCTCACAACCTCATCGTCGGCACCGATGGCTCCACCCGGCTCATCGACTTCGGGCTGTCGAAGTTGAAGGAGCACCGCGACGAGGGCTCGCTCGGCGGCACGTATGAGTACATGGCGCCGGAGCAGGCACTCGAAGGCACCACCGATTCCCGCACCGATCAGTTCTCGCTCGGCGTCGTGTTCTGGGAGCTGCTGACCGCTCGGCGCTTGTTCGGTGGCGACTCCGACGTGGCGACGATCGATCAGGTCGTCGAGAGCCGGGTCGTTCCCTCCGACACGGTCTTCGACGACGTGGTGATGCGCATGCTCGAGAAGGAGCCGAGCCGCCGGTTCGCGCGGTGCGCCGACGTGGCGGGCGTGCTCGAGCGCTGGCTGTTGGAGCAGCGCGCGGTGAACGTTCGCGCCGAACTCGGCCAGGTGGTGAACGTGAAGGGGCGCGTGTCGAAGGTGGCTCCGGCGGTGGTGCACCAGGTGACTGCCGAAGCGACGGACGCGGACCTCGCGGTGCTGCAGACACTTGCGCGCCTGTCACAACCCATGACTTTGGAGGCAATGGAGGCCGCGATCGGCCTCGATGCCGCACAGACGCTGGTGGAGCGAGGCCTGGTGGTGCGCCACGACGACGGGACCTTCAGCGTCCGGTAGCGCACGCTCGTTCGTCAGCCGCGCATGCGAATCGTCTCGATCGATCAACAGCCGTTCTTTCGACTCCGGTACCTGAACGCTGCGCGCGGCGGCGGCACCGAGAGCCAGCTGCTGCCGTTTCATCGCGGCACGGTCGACGTGTTGCCATCACCGCTCGAAGCGTTGGTGCTGACCGCCGACCTGCAGGGGGTCGTGCCGGATCCCCTCACGAGGGAGTCGGTGCTGCTCGGGGTCGCCGTCGTCGACGCGCTCTCGGAGCTCGACGTTCCACCGCTCGACACCTGCGGAGCGTTGTTGGCGGGCGATTTGTACTCGGTGCCCGAAGCGAATCGGCGTGGTGGCTTCGGCGACGTGAAGCCCGTGTGGAGCGCCTTCGCCTCGCGCTTCCGCTGGGTCGCTGGCGTCGCGGGGAATCACGACGACGTGACGCGCGTGAAGAACCTGCCGAACACCGACCTGCTCGACGTGAACGTCGTCGAGCGTGACGGCTTGCGAATCGGTGGCGTCGGGCTCATCGCGGGAAACCCGAACAAGCCAGGCCGACGCAGCGAACAGGAACAACTCGAAGGCCTCGAGCTCGTGATGGGGGAGCGACCTGACATCGTGGTGCTGCACGAAGGGCCGTCAGGGCCCGAGGGCTTTCCGGGGAACGACGACATTCGGACGGACACGACGCTCACCGTCTGCGGGCATGTGCACTGGCCGAGCGCTCGCTGGGCCGATGACGCGTCGGTCGTGAACGTGTGTGAGCGGGTGCTCGTTCTCGTTCCCGAGACTTGAAGCCGCGAGCGCACCTCTCCTACCGTCTCGGCTTCCTCGAACGGCGGAGCGTGAATGCGTCAGTGTCTGGGCTGTGGCGGTCTGGTGCCGACGGAAGCCACCGACTGTCCCAACTGTGTCGTGAGCGCGAAGGCGAGCGGCGTGGTGCGAAAGGTCGTGTTGGCTGCTGGCACTGCGGTCCTCATCTCGTCGTGCTTGCCGGTGTACGGCATTCCCTGCACGAGCAAGCAGGTCGACGGGGGCACCAACGGCTGCCCCGGTGAGTGCACCACGCTGAACCCCGACGGCGGAGACCCACGCAAGGACCCGAGCAACACCGCCTGCTCCGTCGACGGTGGCGTGCCCTGACGCGTGACGAGCTGTTGAGGCGTGTCGAGGTCGGTGCTCCGCATCACCCGCACTACGTCGTCTGGGAGCTGACGCTCGCGTGCGATCAGCGCTGTCTGCATTGCGGTTCGCGCGCCGAGCACGCGCGCCCGAACGAGCTCACCACCGAGCAGGCTGTCGATGTCGTCGAGCAGCTCGCGCGCATGGGTGCGTGGGAGGTCACGCTCATCGGCGGTGAGGCGTACCTGCACCCGGGTTTTCTCGACGTGGTGCGCGCGCTGAAACGACACGGCGTTCGTCCGACGCTGACGACGGGCGGGCGCGGCATCACGCCTGAGCTTGCGGCGCAGCTCGCAGAGGCGGGGCTGCACTCCGCGTCGGTCAGCATCGACGGCCTCGAGTCGACCCACGACCTCTTCCGCGCGACCAAAGGCAGCTTTCAGTCGGCGCTCTCGGCCCTCTCGAACCTGCGCGCGGTCGGCATCACCACCGCCGTGAACACGAACTTCAACCGGCTGAACGTGAGCCAGGTCGACGCGCTCTACGAGCTCGTGAAGGCCAACGGCGCCTCGTCGTGGATGCTGATTCTCACGGTGCCGCTGGGGCGCGGAGCCGACCGGCCCGACATGCTGCTCCAACCGTGGGACCTGCTCGAGCTGATGCCCGCGTTCGCGCGCGCCAAGGAGCGAGGCCTGAACGACGGCATCATGGTGATGCCCAGCAACACCGTCGGCTACTTCGGCCCCGAAGAGACGTTGCTGCGTTCGCAGGAGCGCGGTCAGGGCGCTCACTTTCCCGGCTGTATCGCTGGGCACTACACGCTCGGCATCGAAGCCGATGGCGCGGTGAAGGGCTGCCCTTCGCTGCAGACCAGTCACTACGTCGGTGGCTCGCTGAAGACCGACTCGCTCGAAGCCATCTGGAAGACGAAGCCGCTCGCCTTCGCGCGCACGCGCACCGTCGACGACCTCTGGGGCTTCTGTCGAACCTGCCCGTTCGCGCAGCAGTGCCTCGGCGGCTGCACGTTCATGTCGCACGCGTACCTCGGGCGGCCGGGCAACAACCCGATGTGTCACTTCCGCGCGCGCTCGCTCGCCGCCGACGGCCGGCGTGAACGGCTGGTCTTCAAAGAAGCGGCGCCCGGAGCGCCCTTCGACAACGGGCTGTTCGAGATCGTCGAAGAAGCGTTCGACGCGCCCGACCCACGACCGCCGACGCCTGGAGCGCTCGTCAGGAAGCGGTGAGCAGCCGCTCCAGCTCGGCAACCGTCGACACCGGCGCCTGACAGGCAAAGGAGCGACAGAGGTACGCAGCGACGTCTGTGCGTGAGGGCCGGCCTTCGAGCACCTCGCGAATGACCGCCGGAACCGGAGCGCCCGCCACGTGCGCGTGCAACGCCACCGTCGGCAGGTACGTCTTCGCGAAGAAGTTCACGAACGGCGCGAGCGATGGCTGGGCTCCGACGACCGTCACTTCGGGCGCTCCATCGACGAGCGCATCGGCCGCGAGCCACAGGTGCCCGACCGCCATCGGCTGCTTCGTCAGTTCACCGTGCACCTGCTCGAGATAGAGCCGCGCCTGCTCGAGGTGGCGCGTTCTTCCCGTGAGCGCGCCGAGCGTCACGAGCGCCTCGGTCAGCGTCGATGCACCCGAGGGAAACGCGTTGTCGTGCAGCACGTACGTCGGCACCAACAGCTCGCCCTGCCCCTTCGGCGCCGCAAGCCACGCGCGCTTCGACTCGTCCCAGAAGGAGGTGACCGAGAGGTCGACGAGCTGCTCCGCCGCCTCGAGGTACCGCGGCTCGAACGTCGCCTGGTACAGCGCGACCAGCCCCGAGGCGACGTCGCCGTAGTCCTCCAGCATGCCCTCGATGCGCGCCACGCCGGAGTGGAACGA
>JAEUJR010001016.1 GCA_016793585.1 Archangium sp. | reverse complement strand
AGGGCGGCTTCCTGCACCCAGCCCTTGCACGACAACTCGGCGCCGCGGGGGGCGCGCACTTCGCGGGGTCCACTCGTCATGAAAAACCACCCTAGACCACGAGGTCGACTTCGAGGGAATGTGCCGCGCATGACGCGAACGGTCGCGCTTGGGGCAGTCATCGGTTTCGCTATCACCGTGCTGGTGCTGGCGCTGTGGGGGCGCGACGTCTCCGAGAAGAAGCCCGAACCCGACAAGCTGTTCGTCGACCCGAGGCTCGAGAAGGCGCTCTTCAAGCCCGGCGTCGAGCGACGCGTCGAGCGCGTGATCATCGCGCCCGTCGTTCAGGACAGTGCGGACGGTGGAGCGCCCTGATGCGCGCGGCGTTGGCGGCGCTGATCTGCTCGGGCTGCGTCGGTGCCGAGTTCGTCAGGCAGCCAGACCCGAAGCCCTGCGCCGACCAACCGCGGGTCGAGACGCCCGAGGTCAGAGGTGAAACAGCGGTGCGGCAGGTGATCGTCTCGTTCGTCGAGGCCGTCGAGCGCAAGGACTTCGAGGCTGCGCTGTCGATGTTGGGCGCCTCGTGGCGAAAGCAGTACTCGAGCGCGCGCCTTCAACAAGACTTCGTGAACGAGCCTCGCGGCGCGCTGCTGGTGTCGCGGTTGAAGGCGTCTGCGACAGGCTCGATCACCGTCACGGGCTCCCGAGCCTCACTGATCGTTGGCCAGGGCAGGGTGGCTCAGCTGACTCTGGAAACGGACGGTTGGCGTCTCGCGTCTCTCGACGCAGACCAGCCTCGCCAGTGAGTTCAGGCGGATCGGCGCGGTCGGCCGTGTGAACTTCGCCGCAGCTCCCTCACACAGGAGCTGCACCCATGGCTGACAGCCGCATCACGTCCTCCACCAGCACGTCGTTCGACCCCACCGTCGCCGAGGGCCCCGGCCCGAGCGTGACCCCGAAGCCCGGCCCGACCAGCAACGCCGAGCGTCACCGCATCGAAACTGCCGAACGCGCCTACGCCACCGCCCACCTCAGCCCGATGGAGGCGCAGATCGCCGAGCGCGCCAGCCACCTCGGCCCCCACCAGTCCATGGAGCTCACCTGCAAGGGACTGCTGAGCGCCGAGCTGGCGAGCAAGGTCGAGGGGAAGATCTCCATCGAACGGCGCGACGACGGCGCGTTCGAGGTCACCACGTTCGGTGCAGCTGCGATGGGGGTCGGCAACGAGCACTTCAAGGCGATGCCGGGCGTCGCAGCGGGTACGAAGTTCGTCGTGCAGACGCCCGAGGCAGCGGCCGATCTCGCCCAGGCCATCGCGACCTCAGGTGGAATCGCCACCGCCAACGCGATGCCTGGCTTCCCGTGGGCTCGCGTCATCGACGGCGTCACCGGCGCCAACGCGCATGCCGCCGAGCGCATCGATCACTACCGCGCGAACGTGGTCGAGATGAAAGGTGAAGCGCGGGCGATCCTCAGCGCGCACTTCGAGGCCCACGGCAACGCAGGGCTACATGCGCACGCCGGCGTCGAGGGCATGGGGGCCGGCGGCGTGAAGGTCGACTTCGAGAAGGGCGAGCTCACGGCCTCGGCACGCCTCGATGTCTCTGCAGAAGCGCGCGCCTACCTCAACTTCGGGCACGGAACGATGGCGAAGTCGCTCGGGCAGATGACCTTCGACATCGAAGCCGAAGGCAAGGACTCGTGGCGGCTCGAGGCTCGCAAGCAGCTGCCTCCGCAGCTGGCCGAGAAGCTCAAGCGTGGCGACCTCTCAGCCGACGACGCCGCGCAGGCGCTGTCGAAGGCAAAGACCGAATGGGTGCTCGTCGGGGAGATCGAGGTCGAGAAGTCGATCACCGGAATGACGTTGAACGGCGTGGGCAAGGCGAAGCTCACCACCGAGATTCCGCTCGACGGCGAAGCCATCGCGAAGCGGCTCGCCGCAGGTGACGTCAAGGCGATCGCGAAGCCGCTCGTCGACGCGGAGTGGGAGGTCGAAGGTGAGCTCGGGGTCGGCGACCGACTCTCGGTTCAGGCCCAGATCGTCGCCGGAGAGATGAGCGCGATGACCTGGGTGAAGGCCCGCTCGGCGAAGGGCTCACTGACGCACTGCCTCGAGCACGCCGATCACGAGCTGAACGATCAGGTCGCCCTGCAGAAGCAGCTCGACCAGGCCCGTCACTGACCGTTGAGGAACTCGTCGAGGCGGCCGCCCAACCCAAGATGACCGGCGGCCGCTTCGAGCAGCTTTCGCTCCTTGCGATCGATCTTCCCGTCGATGAGCGCCATGGCGACCAGCTCTCGCAGGAAGGTCTCGGCCTCGACGGAACCACGCGAGACGAGCTTGTCGAACAAGCCCGGCCCGGCGTTCAGCGCGAGCTCGACGTTGGCCCAGGGAACGCTCCAGCGCTCGGAGCACATCTTCAGCAACTTGCGCTCACTCGGGTCGACGACGCCGTCGGCCATCGCCATCGCGGCCATGAGGTAGAGCAGGCGCTCGCGCTCTTCACGGTCGGGCACCTTCGCGGAATTGGGGCGGGGGGCTGACGGTGCTGGCGCTCGCGACCCGAAGCCCTCCCACGAGCTGACCTCCTCGAGCACCCAGTCGCGTTCGCCGCTCGCCAGCGCGGCGCCGCAGTACTCGCACGAGGTCGAAGCGTTGTCGCTCAGCGGCGCGCTGCAATTCGGGCACCGCGCAGTCGAGACGCCAGCCTTCATCGGCGTGTGGGCGCCGGCCTTGCGCGCGAGCGTGAAGACCCAACGCTGCGGTACCGAGGGCAGGTTCGGCGGCTTCTGGCCCCTGGGGCCGATGCCCGTCTTCGCGCTCCACCGAATCTCGATGTTCGCGAGCTCTGCTTCACCCCTGTCGGCGATGGAGAGCGTGTTCACCGCGCCGACCGCGCACTCCTGAAAGACCTTCTGACGGCCGCTCGAGGCCAGCGCCTCGAGGTCGGCCTTGAGGCGCTCGACGAACGCGGGGCTCGCGACCTTCGAGATCTTGATCGAGTCGCCCGCGACCTGCGCCTCGATCCACTTCCAGAAGATGAAGGACGCGCGATCTTCGAGCACTTCGGTGGTGAGTTCCGCGTCGCGCTGCCGGGCCCTGGCCAGCCCATCGACGGCCGCGTTCGCGCCGACGTACTCGCTGCCTTGCGTGATCTCGGCCAGCACCCAGTCGTAGTTGCCGCTGTTCACGATCGCGCCGCAGTGTTCGCAGGTGTTCGCAGCTCCGCCGGTGAAGGGCGCGCCGCAGTTGGGGCAGAAGCCCTGCGCGAGATCTTTCGCGGCATCGGTCTGAACGCCTGGCCGCCGAAGAAATGTCCACACTTCGGTGAACGTCTCGGGCGGCTTCTTCTGCGCGAGCGCGCGCGCCTGCTCGTCGGTCGCCGTGCTCGGCGCGTCGTCGTCACGAACCGACGCCTTCACGCGCACGTGCACGCTGTCGAAGAACTGCGACTGCTCGAGTCCGATGATCTGCAGATCGATCACCTGCACGTCGGCGATGGCGTCACGAATGCCGTTCGCGTGCATGATCTTCAGCTGCGTACCGAGGCGCGTGAACGTCGAGTCCGAGAGGAAGCGGCGCACCGGCTCGAGATCTCGGCGAAACCACGCCTCCTGCACGTCGACGAAGAGCTTCTTCGTGCGGTCGAAGAACGACATCAGATCGAACTTCGGATCTTTCGACTTCAGCGCGTTGACCCAGCCCTCGGCATCGCGGGAGCTGACCGACGTGCGCCGCTGCGCCTCGGCCGCATCGAGCGCCTGCCTCGTCGAAGCCGAGCCCTCCTGTCGCTTCCAGTACCAGACGCCCAGCGCGAACACGATGAGCAGCGGAACGCCGACGCACGGGTGCTCGATCGCGACACGAATCAGCAAGAACGCGATCTCGACCAACGCGCCGTCATCGCCCGAACCGCTCGAGCTGCGGCCCGAGTTGTAGTTCTCACCACTGCCCACACGCGCGAGCGCCTGGCCGGCGATCAGCACGAGGAGCGGGACGAACGCTGCGAGCCGGTATATCCACCACCGAAGAGGCGCCTTCATGGCGCGCGACTCTATGGAAAAGCGGAGCCTGCACCATGGCTGAATTCACCATCGAAGCGCAGGGCGCGGTCGAACGCTGGACGATCAACGGAGAGGCGAAACGCAACGCGCTGTCTCGCGCGATGGTGGCCGAACTCGCCCAGCACGTGGCTCGGGTGAGCGGCGCCGATCGGTCGGTGCGTGCGGTGGTGCTCACCGGCGCGGGCACGAAGGCGTTCTGTGCCGGCGCTGACCTCAAGGAGCGCGCGACCATGTCGGAGGGCGACGTGCGCTCCTTTCTCGACACGCTGCGCTCGACCCTCCGCGCGATCGAGCTCTCCGACTGCGCGTTCATCGCGTTCATCAACGGCGCTGCGTTCGGCGGCGGAACCGAGCTCGCGCTCTCGTGCGATCTTCGAGTGATGGACGAGGCGGCCGAGATGGGTCTCACCGAGGTGAAGCTCGGCATCATTCCCGGCGGCGGTGGCACGCAGCGCCTGCCACGGCTCATCGGCAAGGGCGCCGCCAAAGATCTCATCCTCACGGGCCGTCGCGTCGCGGCAGAAGAGGCGCTGCGGCTGGGCCTGGTGAATCGCGTCGGAGAGATGGACGACGCCATGCATCTCGCGAAGAACATCGTCGAGAACGCCCCGATCGCGGTTGGGCTCGCGAAGCACGCGATCGACGACGGCATGCACCTCGACCTCGACTCCGCGCTCGCGCTCGAGCAGCGGTTCTACCAACGCACCCTCGGCACCGAAGATCGCCTCGAGGGCCTCAAGGCGTTCGCAGAGAAACGGCCTCCCGTCTTCAAGGGCAAGTGACCTCATGACCTCTCCACGCAGCTTCTTCGCCGTCGAAGAGACGATCTTTCCGCCAGCCCGCGCGTGCACCCAGCACGTCGTCACCGCCGTCGCTGATCTCGAGCGCGTGATGGCCGGTCTGCTCGAGAAGCAGGAACAGCTGTGGACGACGCACGAGCTCATCTTGTGGGTCGTGCAACGCGGCGAGGTGGTGAAGGCGTTCGACCTGCTCGAGTTCGTGCGGGCCCACCTCGGCAACGGCCAGGTGATTCGGCTGCGTCAGTTCCATCTCTCGCTCGAAGGCTCGACCGCCGACCCGCGCATGGCCGCCGAGTTCGGGCGCGCGAAGCTCTCGCTGCCGTGGAACGAGATCGCCGAGGCGCTCCCGGTGCTC
>JAEUJR010000943.1 GCA_016793585.1 Archangium sp. | reverse complement strand
TCCATCGTCTCGCTCGACGGCATGGTTTCGGCTGCCGACGTGACGGCTCGAATCGAGAAGGCCACGCCCGGAGCGTTCCAGGGCGACTGGCTGCTCGGCCGAGGGTGGGACCAGAACGACTGGACGCAGAAGGCGTTCCCCACCCGCGCGCTGCTCGATGCGGCGAAGCCCTCGACGCCGATCTTCTTCTCTCGCGTCGACGGTCACGCGGCGTGGGTGAATGGTGAGGCGCTCAAGCGCGCGGGCATCACGAAGGACACGAAAGACCCGCAGGGCGGGAAGATTCTTCGCGACGAGAAGGGCGAGCCCACCGGCGTGCTCATCGACAACGCGATCGACCTCGTCTCGGCGAAGATTCCTGAGCCGACGCAGCTCGAGCGTGAACGGCGCCTCAAGGTCGCGCTCGAGCTCTGCGCGAAGCTGGGACTCACCTCGGTGCACGACGCCGGAATGGACCTCGCGACGTTTCAACTGCTCCAACGGTGGGACCTGGGCGGGCTGCTGCCGATTCGCATCTACGCGATGGCCGATGGGCAGAGCGCCGGTTGGGAAGGTTTCGTCGAACGCGGCGTGACGACGGGTGGACTCCTCGAATTGCGCGCCGTGAAGCTGCTCGCCGACGGAGCGCTCGGCTCTCGTGGTGCCGCCCTGCACGCGCCGTACAGCGATGAGCCGACCAGCAGTGGGTTGCTGTTGCTCACGCCCGAAGAGCTCGAGGAGCGCGCGAAGGCCTTCGACGCTCGTGGCTTTCAGGTTGCGGTGCACGCCATCGGCGATCGCGCGAACACGCTCGTCATCGACGTGCTGTCGAAGCTCGACAAGCAACATCGGCATCGCGTCGAACACGTTCAAGTGCTGCGTGGTGACGACGTCGCGCGGCTCGCGCAGGCGGGCCTCATCGCCAGCATGCAACCCACGCACGCGACCAGTGACATGCCCTGGGCCGAAAACCGCGTCGGCAAGGAGCGCCTCGCCTTCGCCTACGCGTGGCGCGCGATGCTCGACGCGAAGGTGCCGCTCGCGTTCGGCAGTGACTTTCCCGTCGAGCACCCGAACCCGCTGTGGGGCCTCTATTCGGCCCGCACCCGCCAGGACCATCTGGGGCAGCCGCCAGAAGGGTGGACAACGTCGCAGCGGCTGACGGGCGCAGAAGCGCTCGCGGCGTTCACCACCGGTGCGGCGTACGCCTCGTTCGCAGAGACGCGGCGCGGAAAGCTGGCGGTCGGGTTCGACGCTGACTTCGTGGTGCTGCCGGTCGACCCCGTCGATGGCGACCCGAAGGCGCTGCTCGACGCGAAGGTTCAGATGACGGTCGTGCGCGGCATCGACGTGTTTCGCGCGACGCCGTGATCGTCAGCGCGTGCCGCCGTCGGGCCACTTCACCGTGGCCGCGTCGATCGTGAAGACCTCACCCTGAAGGTCGACGAAGCCGAGCGTGACCTCGGCCGTCGCGCCGCCGTACCAGCGCGCACGACCTTCGACGGGCTCCGTCACGACGCCCGCCTGGCATCGACGCTCGGGCAGCGTCTTCGTCGGGCAGTCGACGGTGAGCACCGTCGACGATGGCAGCTCGATGGGGCCGTCGTGAACGAGCTTGCCGCCTGCGTGCCCGCGGCCGAACGCCGTCGCTCCTTCGTGGTCGCCCGTGCACATGCTCGAGCGCACGATTCCCATTCCTTCTGGCAGCGGAGAGACCGCTTTCACCGAGACCCAGCCGCGCAGCGCCGTTCGGCCCGACTGGTCCACGTACTCGACGAGCGCGAACGCGCCCTGCCGCGTCACGAGGCGGAAGAGGAGCGGGAGCCGCCCGACAGGTGAGGTCAGCGTCAGCATTGGCGCCTGCGCGCGCGGAGAAGGCAGCAACGCGAGCGGCGGGCGCGCCTCGACGATCGGCAGGTCGGGTGTCGGCGCGGGATCAGCCGGTGAGACGCGATCGAGCGTGAGCGCCGAACAGGGAACGCCCCGCGCGGCGAACGTCAGCGCCGGCTGCTTGTCTTCGTTCTCGAGCTCGTCGTCGTCGGGCTCGACGAGTACGTCTCCGGCGACACTGCCGCCGTTCGTCTCTCGCCACTGCACGCTCGCGCCGCGGTGAAGCACGACGCCGCCATCGAAGAGCGAGACCTCTGATGCGAGCGTGAATCGCAGCCGCTTCGTCGTCGCCGTGAGGGCGACAGGTCGATCGAGCTGCAGCAGCGCCTGGCGCCCCTGAAGCGTCGCGCGCGCGCGAACA
>JAEUJR010000883.1 GCA_016793585.1 Archangium sp. | reverse complement strand
GGGAAGCTCGTGACGATCTGAATCTTCCCGTACAGCTTCTTGCCGTTGAACGTGCAGCTGCCCTTGTTGAACGAGCCTCCGGCGTCAGCGCGCAGCGAGGTGACGGCCCCACCGACTGCGACCACGGCAGTGAGGGCCGAGACGACGAGCTTCCGGTTCATGTGTGTCCTCCAGTGACGGCGTGAATGCGCGACAGCATGACCCACGACGGCCGAGAGAGGTGAAAACTCAGGCGACGCACACCTCGGGAGCCACGAGAACCTCGGGGATCATCACCGCCGGCAACGAGTCGACGGACAGCTGCTTGCCCGACATCGAAGCGGCGCTGGCTGACTGAATCTGAACCTTGACGATCGCGCCGATGGGGGCGTCACCGTCGAAGTTCACGGTCGTGTTCTGGCTGGTGCGGCCGAAGCGGCGCGTCGCGTCGGTCTTCGACGAGCCCTCGACGAGCACCTCGACCGTCTGGCCGACGAACTTCGCGTTGAACTCGACGCTGATCTTCTTCTGCATGGCGTTGAGCCGCTCGAGGCGGGCGATCTTCACGTCGTGCGCGACCGAGCCCCACTCGGCTTCACGCATGGCGGCGCCCGTCTTGGGCCGTGGCGAATAGATGAACGAGAACTGGCCCGCGTAGCGAACCTGCTCGGCGAGCTGGTACGTCTTCTCGAAGTCTTCGTCGGTCTCGCCGGGGAAGCCCACGATGATGTCGGTCGTGACGGCGATGTCGGGGCGCGCCGCGCGAAGCTTCTCGAGCTGACCGAGGTATTGATCGATCGTGTAGTGCCGCCGCATGCGCTCGAGCACCTGGTTCGAGCCGCTCTGCACCGGCAGGTGGAAGTGGTTCATGATCTTCGGCTCGATGCGGAAGGCCTCGATGAGTTCGTCCGAGAGATCCTGCGGGTGGCTGGTGGTGAAGCGCACGCGCTCGATGCCGGGCACCTGCGCCGTGCGGAGTAGCAGCTGCGCGAACGAGATGCCTCCCGCGTACGAGTTCACGTTCTGACCGACGAGGGTGACTTCGCGAACGCCGACGGTGGTGAGGCTCGCGGCCTCGTGCAGCACCTCGGTGAAGGGCCGGCTCACCTCGCGGCCACGCGTGTGCGGAACGACGCAGAACGAGCAGACGTTGTCGCAGCCCTTCATGACGGTGATGAACTCGGTGGCCTTGCCGCGCGAGGTGTTCGGGTCGGCGCGGGGGAAGACGTACGACTCGCTGTCGACCCAGGCCGTCTCGACGACGCGCACGCGGTCGGCTTCGACGCGGCCGATGATCTCGGGCAGCTTCTGAATCGCGTCAGGCCCGAAGACGAAGTCGACGTAGGGCACGCGCTCGAGAATGCGGTTCTTCTCTTGCTGGGCGACGCAGCCGCCGACGCCGATGAGCGCGCCACGCTGCAGCTTCACCTGCCGGTACCGCCCGAGCGCCGAGAGCATCTTGTCTTCGGCCTTCTCGCGAATGGAGCAGGTGTTCAGGATGATGAGGTCGGCGTTCTCAGCCGTGGGCGTCGGCGAGTACTGCATCGACGACAGGGCCTCCGACATGCGGAGGGTGTCGTTGACGTTCATCTGGCAGCCGAACGTGTGAATGAAAACGCGCTTCATGGCGGGGGCTTCTCGCGTCAGTCGGGTGGGCAAGTCAACCCGGGCGGGTCAGGCGCTCCAGCCGCTCGACCAGCGCCGATTCTGACAGGCCCTTCTCGAGTGCCGACAGCAGCCCTTTGACCGCGGCGAGATCGACGAGGTGTTCGAGGCGGCGTCGGATGGTCGACGTGAAGGGCTCGCCGTTCGACCCCAAACACGAAGAACGAGGTGAAGATCGTCGCCTACCCGCGCTCGCTGCGGTTCTTCGAGTTCTTCGTCGGCTTCCAGCCCTTGCGGTGCTCCGCGCGCTTCTTGAAGTCCTGCGCGGCCTGGGCGCGTTGCTTCTGACCCGGCCGCTCACGCCAGAAGATGCGCATGGGCACCCGCAGGCTGAACGTCTTGCGAAGGTAGTTCGAGACGTAGCGCTCGAACCGATCGGGCACGCTCTTGGGGTTGGAGCAGATGAAGGCGAACGCCGGGGGCGCCGTGCCGACCTGCATCGCATAGTAGATCTTCAGCGCCCGAGCGCCGATCCACGGCATCGGGTGCTCGGTGGTGATGTGATCGGTCACGCGGTTCAGCATCGGCGTGCCGGCGCGGAAGTACTGCTGCTCGAAGAGCTCGAGCGCGAGATCGAGAATCTTCGTCACGCCCTGCCCTTCGGTCGCCGAGACGAACACCATCGGCGCCCAGTCGACGTGCTTCAGGTACCACTTGAGCTCGTCGCGCCACTCGGTCTGCGAGCCTGACTTGCCTCGCACCAGATCCCACTTGTTGACGCAGACGATCAGGGCGCGGCCCTTCTGCTCGGCGAGGGCGGCGATCTTCTGATCCTGATCGACGCCCGCCTCGTTCGCGTCGAGCACCAGCACCACGACGTCGGAGTCTTCGGTGGCGCGCAACGCGCCCATCACCGAGAAGCCCTCGACCTTCTGCGTGATCACCGCCTTGCGCCGAATGCCGGCCGTGTCGGTGAGAATGAAGTCGCGGTTCTTGTAGGTGAACGGAGAATCGATCGGGTCGCGCGTGGTGCCAGCGATCGGGCTCGCCACCACGCGCTCTTCTCCGAGAATCGCGTTCACCAGCGACGACTTGCCGACGTTCGGGCGCCCGACGATCGCCACCCGAATCGGAGCGTCGGCGTCTTTCTCGGCCAGCGTCTCTTCTTCGGGCTGCGGCGAGCGCGGCGGCAGCATCGGGTCGATGACGTCGGAGAGCGTGTGAAAGCCGTCTCCGTGTTCGGCCGCGACGGCGATTGGTTCACCCAGGCCCAGCCGGTGGAACTCCGACATCATGGTGTCGGCGTTCTTGAGCCCGTCGCACTTGTTGACCAGCACCAGAATCGGCCGGTCCTGCTTGCGAAGGTAGCGCGCGACCTCTTCGTCCCCGCTCGTGACGCCCACGCGCCCGTCGACGACGAAGAGCACGATGTCGCACGCCTCGACCGCGGCCTGCGCCTGCTGCCGCACCAGCTTCTCGATCTGATCCTCTTTGCCCTCGGGCACGAAGCCACCGGTGTCGACGAAGGTGACGGGCCGCTCGAGGTACTCGATGTCGGCGAAGTGCCGATCTCTCGTGACGCCGGGCGTGTCTTCGACGATTGCGCGTTTGCGGCGAATGAGCCGGTTGAACAGCGTCGACTTGCCGACGTTGGGGCGGCCAACGATGGCGATGAGGGTACGTTTCGGGCCGCGAGCCATGGGTTACTCCCGAACCGCCGAGTAGCCCATGCGGCGGAGCGTGTCGTGCCGTTCGCTCCAGCGCTCTTCGACCTTCACCTGCAACGAGAGGAAGAGGTTGGTGCCGAGCAGGCGCTCGATCGACTTGCGGGCATCGGTGCCGATGGTCTTCAGCATCTGCCCGCGCTTGCCGATGATGATCGCCTTCTGGCTGTCGCGCTCGACGTAGATGTTCGCGTGAATGCGCACCAGGCCCGTCAGCCGCGGGCCCGGCTTCACAGGCTGCTGCTTCTTCTTCTTCGACTGCGGCCGCTCGGGTGGAGGCGTGAACCGATCGCTCTCGTCGAAGAGCTCGACGATGACGGCGGTGGAGTACGGGATCTCCTGGCGGCAGTGCCGAAGGATCTGCTCGCGCACGTACTCGGCCACCAGCACGCGCTCGGCCTGATCGGTGAGCATGTCGTCGGGGAACAGGTTCGGCCCCTCGGGCATCGCGGCGAGCACGCGATCGAAGAGCAAGCCCAGGCCGTCTCCGCTGCGTGCCGACACCGGCAGCACCTCGGCGAACGAGAACTGCTTCTGGTACAGATCGATCAGCGGCAGCAGCAGGTGCTTCTTCACCAGGTCGATCTTCGTCACGACCAGAATCGTGGGCTTGTTGATCGCCTTGAGCCGCTCCATCACGAAGCGGTTGCCCGGCCCAATCTCGGGCGCCTTGCCCTCTTCGAGCCCTTCGGCCTCGACCAGAAACAGCACCACGTCGCACTCCGACGCGGAGTTGAGGGCGACGTCGACCATGTACGCGTTGAGGGCGCCCTTCGCCTGATGCACGCCGGGCGTGTCGACGAAGGCCACCTGCCCTGCGTCTTTCGTCACCACGCCCAGAATGCGGGTTCGGGTCGTCTGGGGCTTGGGCGAGACGATGGCCAGCTTCTCGCCGGCCAGCGCGTTCAGAAGGGTCGACTTGCCCACGTTGGGCCGGCCAATCAGCGCGGCGAATCCACTGCGGGTGGGCACGGCGGTGTCCTCGATGGGTCCCGAGCGACGATCAGATCGTCTTCGAGATGGTGAGCTTCTTGATGACGATGTCCGTCTTCGG
>JAEUJR010000866.1 GCA_016793585.1 Archangium sp. | reverse complement strand
CATGAGCCGCCAGAAGACGAGGAACAAGACGAAGGCAAGAACGACCGGACCCGACTGCGACAGGCGCAGCGCCACCAATCAGAAGGAGCAGAGGGCGCACGGAGCGGTGAGTACGGCGACACCGTGGCTGGCTTCAACGCGAATCGGTGTGCGCGGTGACGGGTTGGTCGAGCAACCCGCGCGCTGCCGCGATGGCCTCGTGACTTCCCGCGAGGGCGAGCCGGTCGTGCGCCGCGAGCTGCTCGGTCGGTGTCGCGAGCAGGCTGGCGCCGTTGCGGGTGATGGCGAGCACCGTGGCGCCCGTCACCCCGCGAAGGTTCAGCTCGGCCAGCGTCTTGCCCACGGCCGGGCTCGTCTCGGTGAGCTCGATGACCGACGCGACGCTGAGGCCAAGGCCCGGCAGCAGGCTCCCGACCTCGGCGATGGCTTCGCCCTCCCGCTTCTGTCCTTCGGAGGACGTGAGCAACGCGCCGCTGATGATTTCGACGCCGGCGCGAACGTGGCCCTCGAGGCTCGTCGTCTGTCGCCAGAACGTGAGCGCGAGCACGCCGAGCAGCACCAGCAGCACGAGGCCGATCGGCACCGACGGCAGCAGCGGCTGGGTGACCGCCACCATCGGAACGCCCAGCGCCAGCACGATGGCCATCTGGAACGTCACGGTCAGCACGCGCCGCGGAGACGCGGCGAGGTCGAGCTTGCCGTCGGCGCGCGGTGGCAACGCCGACTCGGCGAGCTCCTTCGCGAGCGAGATCGACACCCGAACGATACCGACGAGGAAGGGCAGCGCGACCGAGACCGCGACGACGACCACCAGCCATGCGGGAAAGTCGCTGAAGATCTCCGTTCGCCGCGCGAGCGCCGTGCTGACGATGATGGCGGTGAGCAGCGCTGCGTCGATCAGCAGCGCGCGCACCTTCTTCCGCGGGCCCTGCGCCGCCGGCCGGTCTGTCAGCCCGTCGAGCCAGCTCGCGTACAGCGTGGTGAAGACCTGCACCGGCTTTGGCGACTTGCGATCGACGAAGCTGGCGAATGGTCCAGACGCCTTCACCAGCCAACCCGTCGACAGCGTGCTCAACACGCTGACGGCCGCCGCGACGGGAAAGAGGAAGTCACCCGTCACGCCGAGCGTCTTCCCGAGCCCGGCGATGATGAACGAGAACTCGCCGATCTGCGCCATGCTCATGCCCGCCTGAATCGACGTGCGCGTGCCCGAGCCGGTGAGGAACGAGCCGATCGACACGCTGACGACCTTGCCGACGATGACGACCACGAGCAGCGCGACGACGGCCGGCCAGTTGCGCGTCACCTCGGCGGGGTCGATCAACATGCCCACCGACACGAAGAAGATGGCCGAGAAGAGGTCCTTCAGCGGGGCGACGAGGTGCTCGACCTTCTCGGCCTGCCCCGACTCGGCGATGAGCGAGCCCGCGAGGAAGGCGCCGAGCGCGACGGAGTAGCCGAAGTGCTGCGCGAGCAACGCGACCGAGAAGCAGAAGCCGACCGCAGCCACCAGCGTCGTCTCGGGGCGCTCGAGCTTGAGCACGGCTCGCGTCGCGCGTGGCACCACGAAGAGGCCGACGATCATCAACCCTCCGAGGAAGAGGGCGAGCCGGGCGAGCGTGCTGGCGAGCGCCTCTGCCGACACCTGCGTTCCCGTCGAGAGCGCGGTGAGCGTCGTCAGCAGCAGAATGGCGATGAGGTCTTCGACGACGAGCACGCCGACGACGAGCTCGCGCAGCTTGCCCGCGATGCCCTGCTCGTCGAACGTCTTCACGATGATGGTCGTCGACGAGATGGCGACCACCGCGGCGGTGAAGACGCTCTCGAGGGTGCTCCAGCCGAGCGCGCGCGCCGCGAGGAACCCGAGGGTCAACATGCTGCCGGTCTCGATGACGGCCGTGAGCCCCGCGCGCGGCCCCACCTTGCGCAGCTGGCGAATGCTGAACTCGAGCCCGATGGAGAACATCACGAAGATGACGCCGAGCTCCGAGAGGGCGGTCACGACGCCGAGGTCGGCCACGAGCGGAATCGGCAGGTGGGGGCCGACGATGAGCCCGGCGACGACGTAGCCCAGCACCACGGGCAGCCTGAGCGCCTGGCAGACGAGCGTCGTCACGGCGCCCACCCCGAGCACCGTCGCGAGCGCAGAGAGAAAGTCGTGCGCAGTCATGCGCCTCCAATGACGACCTCGCCGCTTCGGGGCGAGTCCGATTCCGAAGAATTCGCACGCAGCCACGCGAGCGCGATGCCGCTGGTGACCGAGACGTTCAACGAGTCCCACGTGCCGGTCATCGGAATGCGCGCGGTCACACAGCGCTTCAGCGTCTCTTCCGACAGGCCGGGGCCTTCGGCGCCGAGCAGGAACGCCACGCGCGACGACTTCGGCCGCTGCTGGCCCCCGATGATCAGCGCTCCGCGCGGAGAGAGCGCGAGCACTTCGTAGCCACGCGAGACGAGCAGCTCGATCATCGCCGCTTCGGTCGGCACCTGCGCGAAGGGGACATGCAGCGTGCCGCCGCTCGAGACCCGAATCGCCTTTCGGTAGAGCGGGTCGCAGGTCGCCTCGTCGTACAGCACGGCGTCGACGCCGAAGGCCGCCGCGTTGCGGAAGATGCCGCCGACGTTGTCGTGGTTCGTCACGCCGCAGAGGCCGAGCACCAGACTCGACGCCGGCGTCAGCACCTCGTCGACCGTGCGTTCTCGGCCACGTGCTCCGACCGCCAACACGCCGCGATGAAACGGCATGCCGACGATGCGCTCCAGAATCTGCTGAGAGGCGACGTACACGGGAATCGACTCGGGCAGGGTTCCCGCCAGGTGCTGCGCGCGGTTCTTCGAGAGCAACAGCGCCTGCGTCGCGAAGTGCTTGTTGCCGAGCAGCACCGGCAGCACGACCTCACCTTCGACGATGAACGCGCCGCCCTCTCGCAGGTCACGGTCACGAATCGAGCGGAACGGCTCGATGCGCGGGTCTTCTTCCGACTCGATGTCGATGAACGGCACGGGGCCACCCTACGCTCAGGGTTGCTCCATCACCACGAGCGCGTACTCACCGCTCTTCTCGCTGCCGGCCGAGACGAAGGTGTCGAGCGAGAAGAAGTAGGTGCCGGGCATCAGCGCCATGGTGACGGTCTTGTCGTTGCGGCTCAGACAGTTCGCGGCGGCGACGCTGCCTCGCAGCAGGTGAAGGTCGATGTCCGCGGTGCCGAGCGAGACCACCGTCGCGCGAATCGTCATCGAGCGGTTCACCTCGAGCCGGTAGACGACCTCGGGGCCGCCTTCGTTCGCCGTCGAGCAGGCGCCGTAGCTCGCGATGGAGCGCGCACCATCACGCCGCGTGTCGCGCACGTCGACGAAGGGCAGGGTGTCGATGACGAGCGGGTCGGCCGACAGCCCGCTCCCGAAGCGCAGCGTCGCCGTCGGGTCTGGAGCCGTTCGTTGGGTCACCGCGTTGCGTGCGCGCGCGAGGCCTTCGAGCGTGACGAGGTTTCTGACGTTGTGGCCGTAGCGCAGGCCCGCCGCCGTGAGCAGACAGCCGCGCCCGCTGCCCGAGGGCACGTAGACGTTCAGGTGCAGACCATCGACGGTGGTGATGCCGTGGTTTGGCAACGGCAGCAGCTCGCGGTTCAGGTCGACGTACGGAATGCCTCGCGCCTGCGCGAGCGCGCGCGTGACGCCGTTGTACCAGGGCACCTGCGCGTCGGCGGTCATCGAGTCGTCGCGCGGTGGAATCGAGGTGACGATGGGCACCACGCCGCGCGAGAGCAGCAGGTCGACGAGCGTGAACATGTTTCGCCCGTAGGCATCGAGGTTCATCGATTGAATGTCGTTGGTGCCGTACATCACCGTGGCGAAGCGCGCGTTCGTCGCGGTCAGCTCCTGCTCGACGGGAGCCGGTGAGCCCGCGATCGCGGCCGAGGCGCTCCAACCGATGGTCGCCGCGAGGGTGACGCGGTCGAAGGGCGTGGTGCTGCCAATGCGCGTCGCCTTGAACGCGTCGAGCGTGGGCTGAAGCGAGGTGCGGCCCGCGAGGTCGACGTTCATTCCGGCGAAGCAGGCGAGGTGGTTCGTGTTCACCGTGTTCGAGTCGCCGACCTTCATGAAGGTGTCGTCGTCGTGGCTCGCGCGCGCGGCGATGCGGCGCAGGTTGTCGACGAGCGCGGGCGTCAGCGGTGAGTGCGTCTGACCGAAGGGGTAGACGACGAGGCCACCGTCGGGAGCCGGCGTTCCCGCGTCGGGGAGTGTGGCGCCCGCGTCGACGACGACGCCTGCGTCGACCCCGGCGTCCACGAGAACGATTCCAGCATCGACCCCAGCGTCGGCCACCACTCCCGCATCGGACTCCATGACGCCACTGTCGAAGTCTTCGACGACGACCGCGCCGTCGGGCAACGAGACCGGCGGCGGACCACACGCGACCAACAGCAGCCCGGCGATGACGACGAGACGCACGCGGGCTTCATGCTCCAGGTGCGCGCGCTGCGAAATCGGATGAGCCATCACCGTCACTCCCGCGCGTCAGGCCGGCGAACGGGGTGACCGACGGGGCACGGGTACTTGCCGATGACGAGTCGCACGCCGTCTTCAGCGGTGATCAGCCGATGTTCGTCGAGCGTGCGCGTGATGACGCAGCCGCAGACGAGCTCGAACTCGACGTCGGCCCTTCCATCGGCGCGCGGCGTCTCGCGAAGAATCCGTGTGGCGGCGTGAATCGTCACCCGCCAAGTCTGTCAGGCGCGAAGCTTCGGCGTGATGCCAATCGCCGCGAGCTCTGCCAGCACCTGCTTGCCCAGCTCTGCGACTCGCGCCTCCACTTCAGGCGAGAGGTTCAGGTCGAGCTCGAGCCGCACAGGCTCCACCCCCAGCAGCAGCACGTCTTTCGGCCCCTTGCCCAGGAACGTGAGCGTCGCCAGCAGGTCGGCGATGCCCGTCTGATGCGGAGACAGCTTCGTCTGAAACGCCGACGGCACCGCCGAGCCCTCGAGCCGCACCAGGCTGCCCGGCGCCTTCCCGGCCTTCACCGCGTCGAGCACGATGAGACGGTCGATGTCTTCCAGGTCGTCCAACAGCTCGTGCGTCGACGTGCCCCCATCGACGCAGCGCACGTGCTCGGGCCAGACGTACCCATTCTCGAGCGCGGTCACCGCGTGCACGCCGACGCCCTCATCGGCCATCAGCACGTTGCCGACGCCGAGGATGACGATGTTGGGCTGACCGTTCGTCACAGGGCACGTACCTTGACGATGTCGCGCTTGGTGACGTCGGTGAGGTGCACTGCGCAGGCGAGGCACGGGTCGAAGGAGTGAATCGTGCGCAGCACCTCGAGTGGCAATTCAGGGTCGGCGAGCGGCGTGTCGATGAGCGACGACTCGTACGGCCCCATCTTGTCGTTCTCGTTGCGGGGCGCCGCGTTCCACGTCGTCGGCACCACGGCCTGGTAGTTCTTGATGACGCCGTTCTCGATGACGATCCAATGCGAGAGCAGCCCGCGCGGCGCTTCGTGGAAGCCGAAGCCCGAGATCTCACCCTTCGGGAACACGGGCTGGTTGAACGTGGCTGCGTCTCCGCTCGCGATGCGGTCGATGAGCAGCTTCCACTGCGCCTCGAGGATCTCGATGTTGCGCTGACACGCCACCGCGCGCGCCGCGGGCCGGCCGAGCGTCGCGTGCAGGCCCTCGAGCGGCACCTTGATCTTGCCCACCGCCTCGATGGTGTTGAGCAGCCGCGTGAGGTGCTTGAGCGTCTCTTCGTCTTTCGACGCCACGGCCGCGAGCAGGCGCGCGAGCGGGCCGACCTGCGCGGGCTCTCCGAGGAACGTGGGCGACTTCACCCACGAGTACTTCCCGGCTTCCTGGAAGTCCGTGTAGTCGGCGACCGTCTCACCCTTGTACGGCTGCATCGCGCCCTTGCCGCCCTTGTACCAGGAGTGCTTCACGCTCTCGGCCACGCCGTCTCGGATGTACGCGTCACCGAAGCGCTCGATGGTATTGTACGCCTCGAGCTTGCCGTCGGGAATGT
>JAEUJR010000860.1 GCA_016793585.1 Archangium sp. | reverse complement strand
CAGCACGACCGGGAACGTCTTCAGGATGAGGCTGATGTCCTTCGAGAAGCTCCAGGTGTCGATGTACTGCAGGTCCATGTACATCCACTGCTCGAAGCTGATCTCGTTGCGGCCCGAGACCTGCCAGATGCACGTGAGGCCGGGGCGAACCGACAGACGGCGGCGCTGCCACGACTGATACTTGGCGACCTCCTGCGGCACGGGCGGGCGCGGGCCGACGACGCTCATGTCACCACGGAGCACGTTGATGAGCTGCGGCAGCTCGTCGATGGAGAACTTGCGCAGGAAGCGGCCGATGCCGGTGATGCGCGGGTCGTTCTTCATCTTGAAGACCGGGCCGTCCATCTCGTTCTGGGCGGCGAGCTTGGCCTTCAGCTCTTCGGCGTTCACCACCATCGTGCGGAACTTGAGCATGCGAAACGGGCGGCCGTGCAGACCGACGCGCGTCTGGCGGAACAGCAGCGGGCCACGCGAGGTGAGCTTGATGAGCACCGCGACCGTCAGCAGCAGCGGCGCGAGCAGCCACAGCGCCACGCCCGAGGCGAGAATGTCGAAGGCGCGCTTGAAGGCCATGGCGACGGGGCGCGAGGCGACCGTCTGGTAGTGCAGGTAGCCGTCTTTCACGCCGTGGCTGCCCAGAGGGCGCGCGCGGTCGAGGCGGAACATCGAGGCCGGCAGGGCGAAAGGAATGCCGAAGGCCTCGCACACCTTGATGGCCTTCTGAATCTCGGCGCCGTTCGCGAGGCTGCTGCTGGCGAAGTACACCTCGGCGACCGGCATGGTGCGCAGCACGCTGTCGAGCTCGGCGGTGGTGCCCACGACCTTGCCCTTGAGCTGCGTCGGCGTCGTCTCTTCGGGGAAGCGCAGGAAGCCGGCCACGTGCATGCGGCCCTTGCCGGTGAGGTACTCCGACGTCGCCCGGCCCAGCGCGCCCACGCCCACCACCAGCACGTCGTCGATGGGGCCCGAGTTCGTCGAGAAGGTGCGGAACACCGAGAACCGCATGCCGATGGCGAGCGGCCAGAGAATGAGGAGGAACACGCCGACGTTCGGCAGGCCCTCGACGCCGAAGACCAGCGTCGTCAGCGCCAGCACCGTCGTGACCGCGAGCACGAGCACCGACACCATTGCCGCGTCGTCGAACGCGCCCCGCCTCAGACGCCCAGGGGTCGTAGTGACGCAGGGCCATCGCGGTGATGAGCCAGGTCAGCAGCGCAGGAATCACCAGGCTCAGCGCCATCGCCTGAAAAGCCTGCTGGCCAACCCACGACGAGGCCGCCAGGGCCAGAACGACCAGGAGGAGGTCGAGCAGGAAACTCGCTCGCGCCACCGCTCCTGCTGCAATCCGACCAAAAAGTGAGTGCATGTGGGTTTCTCGAAGAAGGTGCTTCGGAAGTTGTCCCCTTTTGCGATTCATCAACTGCCATGACGCGTCGCGCAAGGCAAGGAGAGCAGAATTCCGTATTTAATTCAGCGACTTAAACACGCCTACATGTCGTCAGACGTATGAGAGATTTCTTCCTGAACTGCAGGAGTTTCACCCGCGCGGAATCTTCTATGAGCGCTAAATGGTCGAATTTGAAGCGAATTTCGGCGCGGGTCTGTTCCCTTCAGGCCACAGATTTCTGCCCCAGCGGCAGGCTCTGCTGGTCGCCTGTCATCCATCAACCGTGCCGACGAGGCGCGTCATGAATCAGCACGATTGCGAATCGGCTCGCCGCATCGAGTGCATGCGCGGCGTCACACGGACGGAGCGAGGCCGTTGGCCGCGACGGGCGCCGTGACGACGCTCACGACCGGCGGTGCCCACTGGCCATGCCGGGTCGCGGTTCTTCCGATGATCGAGACGGCCACCGAGACGAAGAACACGAACTGCATGGCCTGGCTGCCCATGTCTCCGAAGGCCTGGAGCAGGTACGTGATGATGATGGCCATGGCGACGAGCAGGCCCACCCGCTCGGTCACGTCGGTCACCACGCGCAGGCTGCGCGCGAAGAAGAAGCTGGTGATGCCGAGGTAGAGCCAGACGCCGAAGAACCCGAAGATGCCCCCGATCCACAACAGCCAGAGCACCGAGTTGTGGCCGATGTGGCCGAAGGCCGACTGGGCGAAGTCGTTCGACGGCAGGAACTCGGTGAAGGCGTGGCCGAAGCCCTGGCCGAGCATCGGGTCGCGCTCCCAGCTCTTGAGCAGGTTGAAGTTCTCGATGTCGCGCTCGACGTTCGAGCTCTCTTCTTCGGTGTCGGCGGCGGGGGCCACGATGGAGCGCAGCTTCGCCACGGGCTTGAACACACTGCTGCGCGCGTTCCACCCCACCGCCACGTAGAGGACGACGACGGGAATCATCGCCACCATCGCCTGGGTGACGAAGCGCTTGGCCCGGTGCATCGGGCTCATGAGGTAGATGAAGCCGAGGGCGAGGGCGATGTCGACGTAGGCAATGCGGCGATCGTTGAGGCGCAGCGCCATGGCCAGAAACGGCAGCCACAGGAGCGCTTCGCCGATGTTGCGCCACGACGGCCACTCCCAGACGCGCACCAGCGCGAGCACCACGCCGACGACGAAGACCATGGTGTCGTTGTGGCCCGTCGTGTGCGGCGGGTATTCGCCCTGGGGGTAGGCGATGAAATACATGAAGAAGGTGCCGAGCAGCGCCTTCACCACGCTGCCGATGACCAGCACCCTGCCCAGCAGCCGCAGGTCTTTGGGGAAGTCGAAGGCCAGCAGCGAGAGCATCGACACCATGGGCATGAAGAGCAGCGCCCGAAACTGCCAGAGCGCCTCACGAAAGATGCCGCCGCGCGCGACGCCCCAGACGACGAGCCAGCCGATGGTGAGAAACGAGAGCAGCAACGCGCTCCGCAGCGGCCGCGGGCCCGGCATGCCGGGCGCTTCCATGGTCGTCGACAGGCCCATGAGGCGGCGCAGCAAGGTGAGCGCGCCCAGGCCCATCACCGCGAGCTCGAAGCCGGTGAACCAGGCGATGTTGGTGAAGAAGATGCGGCCCAGCGGGTAGAGCGGAGAGCGCCACAGGTTGAAGTACGGGCGATCGGTCGGGTCGTCGATGGTGACGGCGAGCAGCAGCAGCGCCAGCAGCGGCCACTTCAGCGGCAGCCGCCACAACGCGACGGCCCCGGCGACCAGCAGCGTCGGCGCCAGCGCCATCACCGGGCTGCCGCGGCTCACCGCGAGCGCGACACCCGACGCCATGCCGAGCGCGAGCCCTGGCAACACGGTGCGCCACTCGGCGGCCACCATCACGCCAGACCAGTCGAGCTGCAGGCGGCCCACCACGGGCAGCGAGAGCTGGCGAGTCACCTGCTCGTCAGAGACGACGCGGCCGCTGCGGTACGCGGCCAACACCGACGCCGAGACGAACGACACGACGGCGCCGAGCAACAGCGCCAACGCCCAGGTGAGCGTGCTGGCGCCGACCGGCTGGCGCGGCGGCAGCGGAGGCTCGATGACGACGTAGCGATGGGCGCTCGAGCGGGCCATGGCCTGGGCGCGCAGGTGCGTGTTGGTGCCTTGCAGCCACAGCTCGGAGCGCCGCGCCCCATCACGAAGCAACTGCTCGGTCGCGCCCGCGTACTGGGGCCAACGCTTCGCAGCAGCCGCCGCGCGCTGCTCGGCTTCGATGAACTCGAGGCGCTGGCGCATCTCGGCCTCGACGCCTTCACGCTGCGCATCGAGGGCCAGCGCCGACGACTCGATGGCCTTGACGTCACGTTCGAGGCGCAGCGACTGGAGCGACAACAGCGTGCCCTGCACCATCGCCACCGCGACCTCGCGCTGCGGCCACTCGCACGAGATGAAGACCTTGTCCCGCTCGGTCCACACGTTGAGCTTCTGGTCGAGCATCGCCACCAGCGCGTCGAGCCGGTCGACGTCCGAGACGGGCCCGCGCACCTTCTCCATCAGCTGGTTCTTGAGCCGAATGGGCCACGGGCGGGTCGACTCCCACTGGTCGATGAGGCCGACGCGTTTGACGAGCGCGACCAGCCGCGCCTTCGAGGTCAGCTCTTCGGGCAGCTCCTTGATGCCGTCGCGCAGCCGCGGCACGGCGTCGAACGGCGCCGTCAGCCGGTACGTCGTCGACGACTCGGCGACGAGCACCTCGGCCTGCACGTGCCACACCTTCGGCGTCACGGCGTGCACGAGCGCGGCGGCCAGCAGACACGCGAGCGCCGCCACCGCACCGGCGACGCGGTGCCTCGACAGACTGAGGCGAAGCACCTGGCGCACGCTCATCGTCAGCCGAGCCGGGGGACGACGACGCGCACGAGGAACGCGTAGAAGAGGTGAAACGTCGCCAGCCCGAGCAGCGCCATGCGCAGCCCACGCAGCGGGTGCTTCTGTCTCGCCGCCCAGATGGGGATGAGCACGATCCCCAGCACGATGGACAGCAGGACGAGCTTGCTCACGGCGTCAGCACCAGCACCGACACCGAGAGCGGCGGCATCGCGTAGCGGAACGCATTCGTCGCCGTCGCCTGCACCGGGGTGCCGCGCACCAGCGAGGCCATCGAGCCCGAGAGCACGTAGGGCGTCGCGGTCTGGTACGCGCGCGGGTGCGCGACGGTGATGGCGGCCGTGCGCATGGCCGTGTCTTTGTTGATGACGACGAGCACGGTGCGACCCGGGTTGGCGGCGTCGACGCTCGCGTAGACCGTGGCCATCGCGACGCCGCTCGACGACGCGTCGATGGAGGTGTCTCCGAAGGCAGCGCCCGCGCCGTCGAAGTTGCGGAAGGCCTCGAAGGCAGCGTCGGCGAAGGGCTCGGCGCCGTTGAGCTTCCAGTACGTCGCGAGCTCGACCGCGTCGCGCCCGAAGATGCCGAGCACGTCGGCCGTGGCCACGCCGCCGCTGATGTGCCCGCCACCGCCGTAGTTCCACTCGGTGAACGCGAGCTTCGTGCCGGGGTTGAGACGGCCGATCTTCTCGCGCAGGCGCGGCAGCAACCGAATCGCCTGGTTGCCGAGGTAGTTCGTGATCCAGCTCGTCTCGACGTAGCTCGTGTCCCACAGGCTGCGCGGCGCCTGCACGCGGGCGGTGACGGAGGCGGCGGTGGTGCTGGTGCCGATGATGCGCGCGCCGCCGCCGGTGGCTTCGGGGTACCAGTGCAGGTCGAGGTAGTCGACGAGGCGCCGGCCTTCGGTCATCTCGGCGGCGCGCACCTGAGAGAGGAAGAAGTCGATGAACTCGCCCTTGCCCGCGCGGTCGGGAGCGTTCTGCAGGTTGATGTACCCATTCCACCCGTACGAGACGAAGCCCGTGACTGGCGCGTCGGGCCAGGTGCGCTTGATGGCCTTCGCGTAGTCGAGCGAGCGCGTGACGAGCTCGACGTAGGTGAGCTGCGCGGGGTGAATCTCGGCGTGGGTGTCGCTCCAGAGGTCGGGCTCGTTGTCGAGCGAGAACAGCAGCGGCGTGGTGCCAGCGGCCGCGCGCGCCCAGGCGACGAACTCCTCCTGGTAGACGAAGGCGTCGGTCGAGTCGGGCGTCATCGACAGCGCGGCGCCCTTGGTGTGCCGGTTCTGCTTGAAGCGCGTCATCAGGTAGTTGGCGCCCGAGTTGCGCACGTCACCGCCGCCGTTCTTGTCGGCCGCGACGGAGTCGACGATGGGCACGGTCACCAGCAGCGCGGCGTTGATGGCGCGCGCCTCGGTGAGCTTGGTGGTGATGAGGGCGCCGGGCGTGTTCGAGCTCGAGAGGTAGCCGTCGTTCTGGAACTGAAAGTCGCTGCCCGCGTTGCTGGCGTTGTTCTCCCAGTTGTAGGCGGTGAGGCGGTTGCCGCCGACGCGAATGAGCCCGTAGCGGTTGCGGGTGGGGTTGGCGGGCTGGTTGGTGCCGTAGATGAGCGGCGAGATGGGGTGACGGTTGCGATCGCTCCGCACGGTGAGCGTGACGTCGGCCGCGCCCGCGCTGCCAGGCGTGAGCGGCATGTCGAGATCGAGCGAACCCGCGGTGCCGCCGCCGCTCGTCGTGCCACCCCCGGTCGCCACACCACCGCCCGTCGCGACACCGCCACCCGCGCTGCCTCCCGCCTCGCCTCCAGCCGTCGCAGCACCTCCGCCGACACCGCCGCCGGTTCCGACGACGCCGCCGCCGCTCGAGGTACCGCCGCCAGCGCCCGCGTCGACTCCGCTCGGAGCGCTGCAGGCCACCAGCACGAGCGCCGCATACAGCCAGACTGGACAGGACTTCAGAGTGCGATTCATGGCGCCGCCGAAGTAGCGCACGCGCGCGGGGCGCACCAGTGCGCGAAGGTCAACGGCAGTCGACCACGCGCCCATCGCGACCGATGGTGAACGACTGGTCGCGGAGCGGAAAACGTGACCGTCGTCACGCCTCCGTCGGGCGCGACGTCGAACCGAACCTTGCGGAGCACGCCCAGTTCGACTTCGCCTGCGCTCGCCACACTCGCCGACCACCTCCTTCGCGCCAATTTCCCCTGACCGTCGGCTCATCAGGCTCGGCTCCGGCTCCGTCTCACGTGTTTCCCAGTTCGACTTCGCCTGCGCTCGCCACACTCGCCGACCACCTCCTCGCGCCAATTTCCCCTGACCGTCGGCTCATCAGGCTCGGCTCCGGCTCCGTCTCACGCTATGCGCGGGCGCGTGAACGTCTTCACCACCGACGGGTTCCTCGAGACGGCAGCGGCCGTGTTCTTCCCCGGTCGCTCGTGGCGCTCCGAGGTCTTCCGCATCGAGGGCCGCGCCCTGAAGCTGCTCGTCGTCGACGGCGACGTCATCGAGCGCATGCCATTCTACGACTACCCGCAGCCGCTCGACGGCTACACGGGCCCGCTCACCGACCGCTGGTACTTCCCTCGCACGGTCGTGCACACGCAGCTCGTCACCGAGCGCACCGCCGAGCCCGCAGGTCACCAGCCTTCGCCCTACGTCGACTGGACTCGTTTCGCCGACGAGAAGGCGTTTCGGGCGCACGTCGCGGCGTCAGGCCAGCTCAAGAACAACGACACCGCGCGCCAGCGCCGCCGCATCGAGCGCGAGCTCGGCCCGCTCAAGTTCGTGCTCGACGACTCGAGGCCCGAGGTCTTCGCCGCCTGCGTGAAGTGGAAGTCGGCGCAGTACGTCGAGACTGGCGTCGGCGACATGTTCGCGGCTCCCCAGAACGTCGAGCTGTTCCGCCAGCTGCACGCGCGCGGCATCGTGAAGGTCTCGAGCCTGTGGGCGAAAGACACGCTGCTCGCCGCGCACTTCGGCACGCACACCGACAAGCGCTTCACCTGGTGGATTCCCGCCTACGACACGACCTACGGAAAATACTCGCCCGGCCGGCTACTGCTCGAAGAGCTCATGCAGTGCTCGCAAGCACAGGGCGATCTCGAGTTCGACTTCCTCATCGGCGACGAGAAGTACAAGTTCATGTTCGCCACGCACAATCGCGTCATCGGACCCATCGGCGCTCCACCGGTGTCGTTGCTGCTGCAGAACCTCGCGAAGCACCAGACGAAGGCCGTGCTCGCGCGGTACCCGAAGGCCATGGAGCTCGCGCGCGACCTGAAGCGCCGCCTAAGCCGTTGATCTTCGCTGGGTAGATCGTCTCCGCCGGTGAGGCGTTGAAGGAGACGTGCGCTTTCTTCCCCGCTGGGTGTTCGTCGCCGTGATGCTGGTCGGCTCGGCTCTCATCACGGCGTCGAGCCTGGCCTACTTCGACGACGAGAACGTTCCCGAGTTCGTCATCGAGAAGCTGCCGACGCTGCGCTTCGAGGCGCTGTGGTTCGGGGCGCTGAAGGTGCACGTGGTGGCGGCGGCGTTCGCGTTGCCGGCCTGCATCGTGCTGCTGCTCGACGTGCTGCAGAGGCGCCTCGCGCTGCACCGCTGGCTCGGCCGGGTGACGGGCGTGGTGGTGTTGTTCGCGCTGGTGCCGTCGGGTGCCGTGCTCGCCTTCGACGCGAAGGGCGGCGCGCCGGTGACCGCAGGCTTCCTGCTCTCGGGTGGAGTCATCGCCAGCTTCATGGTCGTCGGCGTGCTGAGCGCGCGGCGGCGTGAGGTCGCGCTGCACCGGCACGCGATGTGGCACGTGGTGGCGCAGATGAGCGTGGCCGTCACGTCGCGCACGATGCTGCTCGGTCTCGAGCTTGGTGGCATCGACCCTGACGTCGCCTACGTCATCGCGTTGTGGGTGCCGGTGCTGGGCAGCGCGCTCGTGGTCGAGCTGCTCTCGCCCGTCAGTGCCCTGCGTTCGGTCTCTGCTGGTCAACCGCTGTTCCCGAGGAGGGTCTCGTCATGAAGTGCGCGCTGCTGGTGCTGATCGTTCCGTCGCTCGTCTTCGCTGCAGAGCCCGTGAAGTCCGACGCGGTCGTGTCGGCCGAGAAGCGCGTCGAGACCTCGTTGCTCAAGCCGCTCGCCGAGCGCGACGAGCAGCGCGCGATGTTCTCACGGGCGCGGGTCGCCCCCAGAGAGCGCCGTGTACGCGTCACCCAGGTCAGCGCCTCGACCGACGCGAACGAGAAGACGTTCTTCGCCTTCGCCATCGACTCACGGTTTCGTGGTGCGTGGCGCGAGGCTGATCAGGTCGGCTGCGTCTACCCGGCGAGCGGAGAGATCTTCGTGAAGATGGGAGAGACGTTTCGCCCGGCAGACGCGCTGCTGGGGAAGAAGACGCAGCCAGCGGCTTCGGGCGTCTGCGTGAGCACGACCCCCGAAGTCGCGGCGCGCTGAGCGGCTACTTGTTGCAGGCCTGAACGGCCGCTTCGTCCTTCGCCTTCTCGAGGCAGGCCTTCGTCTTCGCGAGCTGCTCCGACGACTGCTTGAGGCAGCCCTTCTTCAGCATCGGCAGAAAGGCCGGCGGGTAGGGCTTGCCGACCCGCTTCCCCGCGGCCTCGGCGGTGGTGACGAAGGCGTCGCACTCGGCGTCGGAAGCGGCGAAGGCGGGGAGCGCGAGAACGGCGACGAGGGCGATGAGACAGGTCTTCATGGTTTCTCCGGTGAGAGTGGGTGCTGCAGCCCGAGAAACCCGCCTCACGCCCGAAGGTGCACCTCGAATTCGAGACTGCGATTCCTGAGTTTGGGAAGCGTTCGTCACTTCGGCGGAACTCGCGCGACCACCCATGACGTCACCAGGTCGATGACCTGCTGCTTCTCGGGCTCGTGCAGCAGGTCGTGGCAGGTGCCCTCCCACTTCTTGAGTGTCTTGTCGGTGCTCGACGCCTTCTCGGACAACTCGACGCTGCCCTCGATGTTCGTCGCCTTGTCGACGGTGCCGTGCATGACGAGGAACGGCACCTTCACGTCGGCCAGGTGTGCCTGAATGAAGTCGATGGCGTCGAGGGCCATGGCCGCCGAACGCGCGGGCAGGTTCGAGTGATCGACCAGCGGGTCGTTGGCGAGCTCGGTCTTCGCGGCCGCTTCACGCACGAACTCGGAGTCGTCGAGCGCCTGCACCTTGAGCCCAGGAATCACGCCGGCGAAGAACCGCGCGCCGGCCTTGTCTGCGTCGGACACGCCGGGCAGCAGCTTCAGCGCCGGCCCGCTCAACACGAGCCCGGCCAGCTTCTCGCCGTGCTTCACCGCGTACGTGGTGCTGACGAGCCCGCCGAGCGAGTGCCCGAAGAGAAACAGAGGCAGCCCCGGGTTTCGTTTCTTCGCCTCTTCGACCTCGAGATCGAGGTGCGCGACCAGCTCGTCCATCGTGTCGAAGCGCTGCCGAACGCCGCCGCTCGAGCCGTGGCCCCGCATGTCCTGCGCGTAGACGACGAAGCCCTGCTTCACGAACGCGTTCGCGAGCGCGTCGTAGCGAACCGCGTGATCACGAAGCCCGTGCGCCACCACCACCACGCCGCGCGCCGCAGCCGCCGACTTCCACTCGTACGCCTGAAGGCACTGCGCCTCGGTCGTCTCGACCCGGTACGGCGTGCGCGTCACGTCACCATCGACCGCGACGGTGGGCAGCGCGCCGATGCAGGGGCGTGAGGTGGCACAGCCGGTGACGACGAGCAGCGCGGACAACACAGCGGGGGTTCTCATGGAGCTCTCCGTGAAGGGTGAGCGCAGTGTGCGACCCGGCGCGATGGCGTGAATCGGCCAGATGGCCTACTCGAGCAGACCCCGCTGCGACGCCACCATCGCGGCGCCGGCGTGTCGACGCCGAGCTTCTCGTAGATGTGAATCGTGTGGTGCTGCACGGTGCGCGCCGAGAGGCCCAGCGCCGAGGCGATCTCCTTGTTCGTCTGGCCCCGCGCGACGTGACGCAAGACCTCGAGCTCGCGCTCCGAGAGCTGTGACGACGGCGCCTTCACCCGCCGCTCGCCCATCGCCGCCAGCGCCGCCTCGACGACCTCTCCGTCGAGCTGGCCGGCCTTCACCATCGCGCGCACCTCACTGGCGGCGGCGGCGCTCGTCTTCGCCGGGCGGTGGGGCCGCTCCTTCGTGAGGGCGCAGAGCACGTCGGCGGCGGCGAGCACCCGCGCGGGCCGCTGCAGGGCGCCACCCGCCGAGCCGCGGTGATAGCCGCTGCCATCGAGGCGCTCGTGGTGCGCACCTGCGACCTTCGCCACGGCGCTCAACGCCGGAGCCGCCGCCAACACACGCTCGGTGAAGAAGACGTGCGCCCGCGCGCGCTCCCGCTCCGAGGGCCGGTGGAGGCGCGGCGTCGTCCAGATGCTCGTGGGCACCGCCACCTGCCCCAGGTCGTGCAGGTGCGCCGCGCGCGTCAGCGTCTGCAGCTCGTCGTTCGACAGCTTGAGGCTCTGCGCCGTCAGGCGTGCCAGGGCCGCGACCTCGCGCGAGTGCCCCCGCGCGTGTGGCGCCTGCAGATCCGAGAAGTCGCCGAACGCCTCGGCGAGGTCGTCGAGCGTCGTCTGAAGCGGCCGCTTCCCGGCGAACGCCACCAGCGCCTCGTGACGCTGACCGACGTACTCGGCGGTCGAGGGCTCCATCGCAGACACCAGGGCCTTCGCGCGCCGCGCCAGCTTCGGCTCGAGCATCGTGCCCGCGCGCGCCTCGAGCCGTTGCCGTGCGAGCGAGACGCCGCCCTCGAGCGTGAAGACCGTGGCCACGTGCGCGACGGTCGCGACGCTGCCCGCCGCCGAGAGCTGGGCGCCGCCCCACCCGTGCGGGCTACCCGAGCCATCGTGCCGCTCGAACACCTCGTCGAGCGCGCGCGTCACCTCGGGGCCCAGCTGCATTCGTTCGGAGAGCAGCCGCGCCGCACCACACGCCTCGGCCGTCAGCTCGGCCTTCAGGCGAGCGCCGTTCGCGGCGAACGCCACCACGCTGCGGCTCTTCGCGAGCAGGCCCGCCTGCGCGCCGCTCACCGCCTGCATCACCTCGAGCGCCTTGCTCGAGTCACGCCGATGCAGCCCTGCGCGCAGCGCGATGTCGTCACCCGCGACGTCGGCTTCGACGCTCGCGTAGGCCGTGCACCCGAGGTGACGGAGCAGCGCCGCCAACGTCGCCGTCCACCGCTCGGCGTCAGAGAGGCCCGCGTCGGCCGCGAGCTCCCACGCGAACGTCGCCGCCAGCACGCTCTTGTCTTCGGCCAGCCCGTTCGCGAGATCGAGGATGACCGAGAGCGCAGACAGGCACTCGAACGCGGGGTTCATGCCAGCAGACTCGTGCAGCGCCGGGTTCAGCGGAAGCGAGAACGGCCGAACGCGTCAGGGCGCCTCGCCGTGGTACAGGCCGCCGCCGTCTGCGGGCGCGGCCACCAACACCGTGACGCTCGCCGTGCCGCACCCGGCGCACGTCTTCAGCTCGTCGACCGTCTTCCACTGCTCGGGGTGGGCCTGCGGGGCGGCGCTCGCGACCGCGAACACTTCGTGCAACCCGGGGCGCCTGCCGAACTCGCCGTCGGCCGCGTACTCCCCGGGCTCGAACGGTGGGTCGCTGGGGCCCGAGCGCCAGATGAGCACGGGCGCCTCGGTGCCGACGCGATCGAACACGTAGAGGTAGCGCGGCTCGGTGACGCCGACGCGCAGATCGACTGGCGCTCCGTACGCCACGGGCACCGTCGCCTGCCCTTCGTGGCCCGCGACCGAGATCAGGGGCGCCACCGGCCGCCGCGCGTGACGAACGCCGAGCCCCACGCCCACCAGCACCATCACCAGCACCACGACGCCCACCACGTATCGATTCACGAGCCCCTCAATCGTCGCCGTAGGTTCCACCGTTGGCGCCGCCGCTCTGCGGCAACTGCACCTCGATCTCGGTGATGGCCGAGAACGCGGCCGTGTCACCGCAGACGGCCGCGGCGTTGCGCCCGGCACACCCCGTCGAGGCGACGATGACGTTCGGCGTTCCGTTTCCGTTCTGGGTGAGCAGCGATCGGCTGCGCCGGTAGACGACCACGCGATAGCGCGGGGGAACCTGCGTGTCGTCGATGACGGGCGGAGCGAACGAGCACCCCGCGACGTCGCCGACGCAGGTGGGCAGCACCGACGCGATGATGGTGCCCGTGCGCAGCCTCGCCACGCCCTCCTGAATGCCCATCTGGCTGTTGGTGTTCGCCACGCTCTGCATCGCGCCAGCCTGCAACGCCATCGACTCCGACGCCGACACCCGCAGCATCGACGCGCCCACCAGCGTCAGCACCAGCAGCAACGCGAGCACCAGCAACATCACCATGCCGCGGCTGCGGCGTTGACCCTCGCGGCGGTTCATTGCGTCACCAGGAACATGTTCACCAACGAGATGGTCGTCTCGCCACGCACGCGGAAGACGTTGTCGACGGGGGTCGGGCCCGGCCAATCGTAGCTTCGGGGCTGCGAGGCGTTCTGGCGCAAGCCCGCGCGCTGCGTCAGCTCGAGGCTGACGAGCCTCACGTTCGAGCGGCGATCGGTTCCATTGGGTGGGTGATCGCTGGCGTCGAGCACACAGCCCGGCGCAGGCGCGTCGTTGCAGCGGCACAACGCCTGGCTGCAGCCGAGCGGCCCCGGCGCCAGCCCCGGGTTGGCGAGCGACGGCGCCACCTGCAGGTTCTCGACCTCGGAGACCGCGAGCACCGGCGCGGTGTTGGGGAACAGGCCCGAAGAGCCGCCGAGCGCCACGTTCGCCTCCTGGCTGTACAGGCCCAGGTTCGCGCCGTTCGCCTCCTGCCAGACCATGAAGCGGCGCCGGCGCCCCAGCGCGTACACGGCGTCTCCGGCCTGAGGGCAGTTCACGTTCGCCCCACCCCAGCGCGCCTGCACCGGGGCGACGGCGTTGGTGCCGTCCTCGGTCTTCATCACGAAGTCGATGCGGGGCGAGGCGGCGAGCGGCGGCGCACCGGTCGGCCCCTTCGCCCGCCCCAGACACGAGCGGCCCTGATCGTTGGTGAAGAGCACCAGCGGCCCCGTGTCGACTCCGGCTGCCCCGCCGATGGCGGTCAGCTCGGTGTCGAGAAACGGGTCGCCCGTCGCGAGCGTCACCGAGCAGGTGTCGCCTGCGCACGCCACCGTCGAGCTCGGCACGATCACGCCCGCGCGCCGAATCGTCTGATCGTCGAAGCTCACCTCGAAGACGTCGGTGTTCTCGACGATGCCCGCCGCCGCCCCGCCCTTCGCGACGACCGGCAGGTTCCCGCCCACGACCTTCACGGCCAGCGAGCCCGCGGGCAGGTTGTTGTAGATGCGAAACGCGTAGCGCGAGTCGACGAAGCCGACGCCCGCGTTCCCGATGGAGCGATCGAGCACCGCGAGCGCCAACCCCACCCTCGCCTCGGCCTCGCGGGCCCGTGCGTTCCCCACGCCGGCCTGCATCAGCTGCGCTGAGACGACGGCGATCATGAGCGAGATGATGCTGGCGAGCGACAGGCCGATCATCAGCTCGAGCAGCGTGAGGCCCCTGCGCGCGTTCACGGGCACCCCCTGGTGACGAAGCTCTGCATCACGAGGGGCGCGGTCAACGCGAGGCTGCCGCCCACCATCTCTCGCCACTGCGACGAGGTCGTGACCAGCCGGCAGCAGACGTTGCCCGGCCCGCAGCAGGTCTGCACCGGGGGCAGCGGGTTGGCCGTCAGCAGCGCGTTGCAGCCCGTCACGGGAGACGTCGTCGAGGCCACCGTCACGGTGATGGTGATGGCGCGGCCCTGCGGGTCGGTGAGGTTGGTGATGGTCGTCACGCCGTCGCTCACGCCGTCGTAGCCGCGCTGCACCATGTCTTGATGCACGCGCGAGGCGAGCCTCGTCATGTTGTCGCGCGCGGTCGCCACGCTGGCCAGCTGCGACGAGTAGATGATCATCGTCGTGATGCCGACGACGCCGAGCAGGAAGAGGGAGCCTGCGATCAACAGCTCGAGAATCGTGAAGCCACGGCGGCTCATGGGTACTCCAGCGACCCGTCACTGCGCAGTCGCACGATCTGGGTGATGGAGGCGTCGCCCGACACCGTCAGCAGGAACTCGACGCTCGCGGGCGCCCCGGCGAAGGCGACCGGCGTGCGCGCCGTCGCGGGCTGGCAGTCGGCCGCGGTGAACACCGTCGGCACGCCGTTCATGTCGAAGGCCACCTGCACCGACGCCGTGGCCGCCACGCCCATGTCCGGCGCGAAGGCAAAGACGACGCGCTCGCTGGGAAACCAGTTCTCGAGCGGAAAGTCGGCGGGCGCGATGCCGGCGACGTCTGGCGTCACCACCGCTCCGGGTGCCAACGCCACCGCCTTGCGCACCATGCGCACCTGGTTGGGAAACGTCGCGAACGCGGGGCCAGAGAGGCAGACGGTCGACGGGAAGCCGCGCGTCACCGCCTGGGTACGGGCGTTGACGAAGATCGACCCGAACTCCTTCCCGACGTTGACGACGCGGCTGCGCTGAATGAGCCGCAGCAGGTTGGGGGCCGCGAGGGCCGAGATGAGGGCGATGATGGCCACCACCACCACCGCCTCGAGCAGGCTGACGCCGCGGCGCCTCATCGCACCCGTCTCCAGCTCTTGATGCGGAACGGCACGTTCGCGTTGATGACGCCGACCTGGTTCGGCGTGTCGGGGGTCGTCGAGGTGGTGAAGACGATGGTGTTCCCCACCGCGCGCAGGTCGCTGATGATGCCCTGGCCGGCGCGCACGAACCTCGACATGCGCTGCCCTGACACCGTCGTGGAGTTCTGATCGCACGCGGCGTCCGAGGCGGTGCAGTTGGTGTTGTCGGCCAGACAGAACTGCGGCTCGCCCGTCGCGCGGTTGAAGCAGTAGAGCTTGCTGTAGCCCGCCTGGCCGCAACCGCCCGCGCCGCCGTAGGGCACGTAGACCGCCACGATGATGTTGGTGCCGATGATGGCGGGGTCGCCCAGCACCTTCTCGCCCGCGCCCTTGTCCAACGAGTAGCCCCAGCGCGGAATGCCGGCGCACTGCCCCGGAGCCGCGTCGGCGTTGGCCAGCGACGTCGTCACCCGATCCTCGATGGCCCAGAAGTAGTTCTGCACCGGGCGCACCTCGGGGTGGGTGACGTCACCCGACCCGGCGTACAGCATCATCGCGCCCGTCGACGAGGCGCCGACGTCGTCGACGGCGAGGAACGGCCGCGTGAAGTACTTCGGCAACCCGTCGGCCTGCAGCGGCGCGGCGAGGGGCAGGCTGCCCGACGCCGGCGGCACGGTGCCGCCCCACTGGTCGGGCAACGGGTACAGCGTGAAGCTGCGGCTGGCCGCGTCGGCCACGCAGGCCGCCGAGACGTCGAAGGGGTTGAAGAACACCCCCGGCGCCCACTTCTCGATGTCGTCGCTCGTCACGCGCGACCGCCAGAGCTTGCCGTCGGTGTCACCGAAGTACGCCGCATAGGCGCGCGAGCCCTCGTTCGGGCGCCACACGCGCAACCGGCCGGGCACGTTGTTCTTCTGCACGTTGGGCAGCACCGCGTGCGGCGGCGCGTTGTCACGCAGCTTGTTGAACGAGGGAATGCACCACTTGCTCTGGTGGCCGCCGTGGCTGAAGACCGCCGCGTGGCTGCGGGTGCCGCTGCCGCCCGGGTTCGCGTCGAGCACGTAGTAGGCGTTGCCGGTGTTGTCGTCAGAGGTGCCTTCACGCGCGACGTTCGAGCCGGTGCCCACGCCGTAGTCGCAGTTGTCCCACGAGGCCTGCGTCTCGCGGAAGCCACCGCCCACGAACACCCCCCACTCGTAGGCTTTGTTGTGCACGTTCACGCGCGCGATGACCGGCGCCGACAAGGTGTCGCCCATGTTGTCGTCGTTGAGGTTCGCCGGGTTCGGGTTGAAGTCCCACAGCCACACCGGCCGGCGCGGGTCGGTGATGTCCATCGCGAACAGGTGCGGGCCCAGCCGGCCGAGGCCGCCTACGAGCAACGTGAACCAGCCACCATGAACCGGCTGGCTGGGGTCGAAGTTGCCGTCGGCGCGCTCGCAGCCCAGCTTCTCGAAGCACACGTCGGCGGCCGCGAAGGAGCCGTCTGCCAGGAACCGGCGGCTCACCAGGCTCTTGTCGAGCTTCTGCAGTGACTGCCTCGGCACATACGCCCACTTCTCGGTGCCGACGTTGGCCGTCAACGTGCCCGGGTCGGTCTGCGTCAGGTCTTCGCGAATGGCGTGCACGGTGCCGGTGTTCGACTGCACGAAGAGCAACGGCTCGCGCGTCGTGAGGTTGAGCCGGGGCGTGAGGTCGGCGCGGCCGCGATAGTCGGGGCGGGCCTTGAACGCCGCGTAGGCCGAGGTGGTGTCGGTGCCCGAGAACTCGGCCGCTTCGGCGATGCCGGCGGTGGGGTTGGTCCACGACGGGGTGGCCGAGGGGCGCCCGACGAGGAACGGGTTCGAGTGGAACACGTCGGAGATGCGCGACTCCTTCGTCGCCACCACGTTGTTCGCCACCAGGTCGTCGACGAAGCGGCCGTTGTTGGGCGCGGGGCGGTCGTTGCGCACGAAACGAATGATCTGGTTCGCGCGGTCGCGGGCGTCGCTGCCGCAGGCCTCGACGGTGTCGCAGTCACTGTCGCCGTTGAAGCCACCGCTGACGTTGGGCCCGCAGCGGTTGAGCTCTTTGACGAGATCGTCTGCCGGGTTCGAGCACGAGCCGACCTCTTCGAAGGGGTCGAACCGGCTGCGGCCGGGCACGCGGGTGAAGAGGTACCGCGGCCTGCCCGAGGCCGGCATGTTCGCGTCGGCGAACCAGTCATTCACGGTCATGCCGTTGAGCTTCTGGTCGAAGCGCCACAGCGGCGTGCTCGCGACGGCGCCGGTGCTGCCCACCACGAAGGCGTCGACGTGGCCCTTGAACTCGAGGCCGCCTGCGCCCGCGGCTCCTCCGCTCAGGTTCGAGAAGTACGCCGAGTACACCCGCGCGCCGTCCGAGGAGATCGACGGGCGCGAGCGCGTGAACACGCCCCGCAGCTGATCGCCGATGATGCGGCTGACCGCGCGAGTGAGCGAGTTGTAGTTCGTCGCGTCGTACGCCACGCCGCCCGGGTCGGTCGCCAACGTCACCGGGTTGACCGAAGTACCAGCCCGCTGCGCCATCTCGTTGAGCAGCCCCGCGCCCGCCGCGCCGTTGCCGAAGCCGATGACGTAGGTGTCGACGCCCATGGCCCGCAGCTCGTCGATCTTCGTGCGTGGGTCGTTGCCGATGTCGAGCGGGCTCTCGAGGCCGTCGGTCAACAGCATGATGGAGTAGCGGCGGCACCCCGCCACGCCGTCGCCCGCGCGCGCCGCGGTGATGTACTGCTTGGCGCCGTCGAGCGCGCCCGCGAGCGGGGTGATGTCGCCCAGGTCGGGCATTCGCAGGCCGGCCGGGTTGCCCGCGCCCCACGCGTCGAAGAGCGGCAACGGGTCTTCGGCGGCGATCTCGTCACCGCTCGACGGAGCGGCGGGCGTCGGGTCGAAGGCCCAGCGCGCGAACGACGGCGCGTTGAGGTCGGCGACGACGCCGAAGTACGGCGGCAACACGCTCAAGCCCGTCAGCTTGGTTCCCCGCAGCTTCGGCTGGTGCTGGTCGCCGTTGCTGAACGGCGGAGTCATGCCCCAGGGCTGGTCGGTCGACGGCGCGATGTTGACGCCCTGGTAGCGCTGCACCCCCGTGGGCGTGTTGAACGAGCCCGCCGGGTTCGTCGCGGTGGCGTGGAAGACGTCGGCGACGTACTTCGCGGGCTCCCAGGCGGCAGGCGTGGCCGCGACCCCGGCGCCGACGCCCGCCGTGTTCGTCGTCTTGCACCAGCTCGTCACCGTGCTCGCGTACGCAGCGTCACCGAGGTTCTCGGGCGCGGCGCTGGCTTGAGGCTGTGGGTCTCCCACGGGGCAGAAGATGGGCGCCGAGGTGTTGCCGTTGCCGTTGTCGAACAGGGGGCTCGAGGTGTTGTCCGTCGGGCTGCGATAGACGGGCGGCGTCTTCATGCCGCCCACCTGGTAGCGGAACCGGTTGTTGCCGGGCCCCGACCAGCGCAGCTTGCAGCGCGCCACGCCGTTCGCAGCCGCCGGGCACCCGTTCTCACCCGGCGCGAGCTCGACGGCGCAGGCCCTGGCCGCGACCGCCGTCATCGTCGAGTACTGGCGCGCGGCGTAGGTGCCGGTGGTGGGCCCCGCCGGTTGAACGCCGAGCGTGAAGCCCGTCGCCGCAGACCAGCTCGCGTGGGGTGACGGCACGCCGCCGCAGCGCTTGTTCGGGTCGTCTGCCGTCGCCGGGTACGTGAGCTCGGTCGGCCGCATCGTTCCGCGGTAGTCGCCAGCGTTGTACGTCGACCAGATGCGCAGCTGATTGCGCGCAAACCGGTACACGAAGCGCTCGTACCTGCAGAAGGGCGCGCTCTGCGTATAGGTCTGTGGAATCAACTGGTACGTGCAGTACGGCGTGCCGGCGTTCGGCCCGCGGTCCTGGCGATAGGTGACGGTGCGCAGCTGCACCTCGCACTCCACCGTTCCGCTGTCGGAGTAGTACCTGCCCAGCGCAACCCCGCCGTTCGCGGCGACGTCGGCGGGAGCGTACGAGTTGCCCTGAACCTGACAGCGGGTCGCGGTGCCTTCGTTGCCGCTCGCCGCGTTGCCGCAGCCCATCGGAAAACCACCGGCGTAGCTGCTGACGTGAACGCTGTCGGCGGGGAACCGGTAACCAGCCCCCGAGTTCGTCACCGTCGACACACTGCCGTTCGCGACGCACGAGGCGAGGCCGTCGCGCACCGATGCGTAGCTCAGGCGATAGCGGTAGCTGCCGCTCCAGGTGGCGCCCGGCTGCGCGGCGTACGCGCCGCCCGTGCCCGAGTTGGTGAGCGTCAGCCCGTCGGAGTACCGCGTGAGGTCGTGCCGGCAGGTGCTGGCCGAGGTGACGGCCATGCCGTTCGACTCGCTGTACCCACCGGGGCAGGAGTAGTCGACCATGGGCGTCGAGCTGGCCGGCGCGGTGCGGGTAATCCAGCAGCCGCCGCCAGTGGCGCCGCCGCAATTCCAGCCACCCGAGTTGCCGGTGAACCAGAGCGAGGCGGGGCAGGTGCCTCCGGCGCCGAGCGCGGCGATCGACAGGTTGTTGTTCGAGACGGGCGAGCCGGCGGTCGGCCCGGCCCAGCCGCTCCCCAGCGAGGCCGCCGTCGGGCAGGCCTGGGGCCCCGCCATGGCGGCAGGGTCGCAATAGCGCGTCTGCGAGGTGAGCGGCCGCGAGTAGTCCATGGAACCGACGCGGTGATAGGCGCACGGGTTGCCCGCCGTGCACGAGCCGACGGCCAGCGCCGGGCCGCTGGGGAAGTCAGCGGGCGCCGAGCCGTTCACCATGTTGATGAGGTTGCCTGGCGCGTCACCACACGTCGCCGCGGGGTTGCTGAGCGCGGTCTGCACGGTGGCCAGTGGAATGTAGTAGCGGTTGCTGTCGGTGGTGTCCCAGTCGCTGTTGGTGCTCGCGCGAAAGGCGCCCGAGTTCAGCGCGATGCTGTAGGCGTGCCCGCTGGTGTACGAGGGCGGCAGGCAGCTCTCTGCGACGAGGTTGCTGCCGGGGAAGCCGCCAGTGCCCGGGTTGATTCGGGTGCAGGCCGTGGCCGTCGAGACCGTGCCGTTGCCCGGGTTCGTATTCTGGTACTTGTCCTGGGCGCCGACCTGCTCACGGCGAACTGCGGCGAAACATCGATGCGCCGTGATGGCTGGCGCGGCCGCCGCGTCGCACCTGTTTCGAAGCGGCGAGTTGTCGGCGTACGGGTGGTTCACCAGGTCGTTCGACTCAGGCGCGCACTGAAACTCCGAGACCTGCGCAGACGCCACGCCCGGGCCGGTGGTGTTGTAGTCGAAGTTGGCGGGGTTCGTGCCGAAGGCCGGCATGGTGAAGCCCGTCGCCGCGGGGGGCAGCGCGTTCGTGCTCCACCTGGCAGAGATGAGGCTCGAGTTCGCCGGCAGGCCCACGCCCGCGTAGGCCGAGGCCACCAGGTCGTACGAGCACGTCGTCTGAATGCTCGAGTTGGTGGGAGGAATCAGCTTCTGCCAGATGGTCTGAAAGTAGCCGCCCGCCGAGATCTCGAGCAGCGACGAGTTGGCGTTCACCGCCTCGTAGAGCACGCGCTTGGCCATGCAGAACTTGTTCGACGTCGCGACGTCGGTGCACGACAGGCTGCCGCAGCGGTACTTCACCTGCAGGTGTTTGACGACGCCGTTGCAGGGGTCGACCGTCGACGGGCCGGGCCCGAGGTTGGTGTTGGCCACCGAGATGGTGCAGCTCGCGTTGCCGCGGCACAGCTCTTCGAGCCGCGAAGACACGTTCAACCACCCGCGAATGGCGCCGCCCTGCATCGTGCTCGTGCCGCCGCACGCGGTGTTGTTGTCGGTCGGCCCGCCCGAGCACGAGAGCGTGTTCTGCACCTTCTTCCCGTAGACGCCTTCGATGGCGATGATGGTATCGCCCGGCGGGCACGACAACGAGATGCTCTGGCCCTCGTCTGCCGCCGTCTTTCCCGAGGTGCCGGCATGCGAGGCGCTGGTGCCTGCGGCCGCGTTCTCGTTGCAGAGCAGCGGGCCCGTCACGCCTGCCGCGCTCGCGCTGAAGTCCATCGCGGGCCGCGGGTCGCCGTTGGGCGCGTAGGCCATGGACCGCGAGGTATCCATGATGATGAGCATGCGCGGCGGCGCGCTCGAGCTGCCGAAGCCGGGCAGCAGCGGCCCGACGGGTTGACTCGACGCTGCAGTCGCGACGAGCGCTGAGCACACGAGGCTTGAGCGGAAGAAACGAAGGCGGGAGCGCATGTCGGCTTGATCCTCGGAGGTGCTGCAACGGGCCGCCGCGACGCACGGGCCGCGCCAGTCGCCGTCACCAACGGGATCATGCCGTTACGGCGCAGCCGCTCCGGGTCTGAAAACTCTGCAATGCAAGAGGTTGCGCCCAGCTCACGGGAGCAGTTCCCACCCGCCATCGCGACGGGCGAGCACCCCGTCGTAGAGCGGGTCGGGCTCGAGCTGAAAGGCCTGCTGCGCGAGGGTTCTGAGCGGCTTCTCGAGCTCGGGCCCGCCAGGCGCGACGAAGATCTTCCCTCGGCCCGGCGCCGCCACCAGCACCGAGCCCTCGGTGCGATCCATCTCGAGCCACGCCGACTCGAGCAGCAGCAGGCTCGCCGCATAGGCATCGTCTCTTGCGTTGGTGCCCACGCCCGTGTCGCGAACCGGCATGAAGGGAAGGTTGCCGATTCGCCGGTCGAGGTTGGCGAGCATCACGCTCTCGATGGTGCCACCATCGAGGGGAATCGCTTCGAGCTCCGCCCGCGACAGCCAGCGCCCTTCTCCCTGCCCGCGATCGCACACGAAGCCGATGCCGATGGGGCCCAGCCACGGCTGCCAGGCGAAGTCGCCTGCGTCGGCCTCACGTGCCGACTCGTATTCCCCTTCGTTCACCATGACCGCGAGCAAACAGTCGGCGGTCGCGGCCAGCTCGCCGGTCGGCGTGGCGGGCGGAAGCGGGGGAGCGGGAACCGCGGCGGGCGGGCTCACCGCTGCCGGCTCGTTGGGGCGCAGGAACCAGAACGCCCCCACCACCGCCACGATCGCTGCCACCACCATCACCTTGGATCTCATGCGATTTCGTACCCTTGCTGACCAGCGCCGTTTTGCAAGCCCGTCTTCGTCGCCGCCCCTTGCACTCTCCGTGCGCCGCTGGGGTCATGACCCTGCGCACACCAGAGGTGGGCTGGATCAGTGACCCCACCTTGTCGTAGGTATGCGCACCTCTTGAGGGAGCCCGGTATGCAAACCAAGTCGTTCGCTCTGCTGCTGCTCACCATCGCCGCATTCAGCGCCTGCGAGGGGTGCCGCAAAGGAAACAACGTCAAGGCCAGCCCCGGCGAGCTCGCCATCGTGTGGCAGGGCGAGAACTTCGCCCGCATGGTCGACCGCGACGCGAAGTACGACTTCGGCTACGCGCTCGTCGGAGAGTCGCGCCAGGCCGTCATCGTGGCGAAGAACGTCGGCACCGGCCCGCTGACCCTCACGGCCATCGCCCGCATCGACGGCGACGAAGTCTCCATCGCGCCGCTCCTTCAGCCCACCGCGCCCTTCTCGGCCGAGTTCTCGCCCAAGACGCTGACCGCTTCGGAGGAGACGCCGTACGTCGTCACCTTCACGCCGCGCGGAGGCCGCTCTGCCTACTACGCCAAGCTGCGCCTCTACGCCGACGGTGCGCTCGAAGGGGCCAGCACCGCTGACATCACGCTCATCGCGAAGGGCGACCTCGGCAGCTGCGACCTGCCCCGCGTCATCGACCTCGGCAACGTGCCCGTCGGCGACACCTTCTCGGTGCCCTTCACCTTCAAGAACGTCACCCAGCAGGACACCGAAGCCACCGTCGGCGCCTTCGAAGGCGGCGACGCCGAAGCGTTCGGCTATGGCGAAGGCACCACGGCCGGCAAGGTCGCGGTCGCGGCCGGCGGCGAGACGAAGGTGCTCTTCACCTTCACGCCCACCGAGCAGCGCGCCTACGAGACGACGCTCAAGCTCGCGGGCGCGGGGCCCTCGTGTGAGTCGGTCACCGTCACCGTGAAGGGCACGGGCGTCGAAGACGTGCTCACGTGGACGCCGATGAACCTGCGCTTCGGGCTCGTGTCGCCGGGCTTCGAGAAGGAGATGGAGGTCACCTTCACCAACACGGCGAACGCTCCGGTCGAGCTCTCGAACATCGCCGTCTCGAGCGCGCAGGACTTCGCCCACGTGGTGCCCATGGGCGCCGACGACACCAGGCTGACGATTCCGGGCGGGGGCGTGCCGACCAAGATGAAGGTCTCGTGCTCGCCCGCGATGCTCGGCAACCGCTCCGGCACGCTCAACTTCCAGACCTCGCTGCGCAAGACGCCGCGTGGCGCCATTCAGCTCGACTGCACCGGCGGCGGGCCCAAGATTCGCGTGACGCCGCGGCCCGCCATTCCCTTCGGGCACGTGCCGTTCTACGCCGGCAACCCTGTTCCGGTGACGCGCCGAATCAGCGTGCAGAACGTCGGCGTCGCGCCCGCGATGCCCGATCTCACCTTCAACCTGCTGCTCGGCAAGGTCGACCCGATGTCGGGCATGCCGGCCCAGCCGCCCATGTTCGAGATTCGCCCCGCCAACATGGACACGCAGGCCGGCGAGTTCACCCTCGCGCTCGCCAGCTCGTACGACTCGCGCCAGGGCCTGCGCCCGGTGGCCGGCCAGAACGAAGTCACGCTGCAGGTCTCGCTGCTGCCGCGCAGCTCTGGCGCGAAGGCCGCCGAGATTCTCATCTACTCGAACGACAGCGCCGAGCCGACGGTGACGCTCCAGGTGACGGCCGACGTGCAGATTCTGCCGCCGTGCAACTACCGAATCTCGCCGCAGCTCGCGAACTTCGGCATCGTGCCTGCGGGCACCACGAAGGACCTGCCCATCACCATCACCAACCAGGGCACGGGCCGCGGTGACAGCTGCTTCCTCTCGAACTTCGCCTTCGCGACGGGCACCGACATGGCCTACAGCTTCGTCGGCACGCCGCCGATGGAGAAGGAGCTGCGCCCCGCCGAGAACTGGCAGCTCATCGTGCGCGTCTCGCCGCGTGGCCCTGCTCCGGCGACGCTCACCACGCTCGCGGGCGCCGTCACCTTCGACGTGAGCAACCCGCAGAACCCGCAGGGCCGCATCGACCTGCGCACGTCGGTCGGGCCCTCGTGCATCGCCGCGACCCCTGACCCGCTCGACTTCGGCACGGTGAAGACGATTCCGCCTCCGGGCATGCGCTGCTCGAGCCCGAACAAGACGGTGACCATCTACAACACGTGCTCGACGCCCGTGACGATTCGCGGCGTGTCGATGGCTTCGGGCGCTGGCCAGGGCCCCGGCGGCTCGGCGTGCCCCGGCAACCAGCCGTGCCCCGAGTTCTTCCTCGTGCAGAGCCCCAACATTCCCGCCAGCGGCCTCACGCTGACGCAGGGCTCGACGCCGGTGACGCTGCAGCTGCGCTACTCGCCCATCGACCTGGGCACCGACTCGGGCGCCGTGGCCCTCGACGTCGACCAGTCGGGCCAGACGGTGCAGTACCTCGTCGCGCTGCGGGGCCGCGGTGACGTGGGCGGCCGCCAGACCGACTCGTTCATGCAAGACCGACAGCCCAAGGCCGACATTCTGCTCGTCGTCGACGACTCCGGCTCGATGTACGACAAGCAGACCAACCTCGCGAACAACTTTGCCTCGTTCATCCAGTACGCGGTCACCGCGAACGTCGACTACCAGATCGGCGTGGTGACGACCGACGTCGGCCTCAACGGCGTGCTGCGCACCACCTCGGCGGGCGGCAAGTTCCTCACGAACATGACGCCGTCGGTGCAGACGCACTTCTCGAACCTCGTGCGCGTCGGCACCTCGGGCAGCGCCACCGAGCAGCCTCTGCAGTCGGCGACGCTGGCCCTCACCTCGCCGAACATCGCCGGTGCCAACGCGGGCTTCGTGCGACCTGACGCCAACCTCGCCGTCGTCGTCATCTCCGACGCAGAGGACCAGTCGAACCAGCCGCCCAGCTACTACGAGAACCTGCTCATCAACGTGAAGGGCTTCAGCCGCCTGTCGAACTTCAGCTTCTCGACCATCGGCCCGTTCCTGCCGTCGTCTCCGTCGGGCTGCCTCTACGACGGCATCGGCTCGGCCATGCGCTACAACTCGCTCATCACCCGCACGGGCGGCGTGAAGGAAGAGATCTGCAACACGAACTGGGCGGCGGCGCTGCAGGGCCTCGGCCGCACGGCGTTCGGCTTCCGCACGCAGTTCTTCCTCACCAACACGCCCGACACCACGAGCGGCAACACGGTGAACGTGCTCATCAACGGCCAGCCGGCGCCGCCGTCGACGTACATGTACGACGCGGCCTCCAACAGCATCAAGTTCAACCCCAACGCGACGCCGCAGCCGGGCCAGACGTTGACCATCGACTACGCGACGACCTGCTTCTGAAGTCGTGAGCTGACGTCGGCAGTCGAGCGGGCGCTCTTCGGAGCGCCCGTTTTCGTTTCGGCTGCCGACCCTTCTCTCACTGCGCCGGCAACTGGTCGAACGGCTTCGCCAGCCGGCACACCTTGCCGTCCGAACCCTCCTGGCAGACGAACCCGTCGAAGCAGTTCATGTCGCTCTCGCAGGCGCCTACGCAGACGCGGCGAGCGCCCTCGGTCGAGCAGCGGTAGCCGTCGGGGCACGGCGCCGAATCACAGACCCGCGTGCACACCTCGGCGCGAGCACAGTAGCCCTCGGGCAGCGCGCGGCAGTCGGAGTGCTGCGCGCACCGGGTGCCGGTCGGCGCGTTGGGACACGCAGCCGCGAGCAGCACCAGGAGCAGCCCGAGCGCCCTCATTGCGCCGGCCCCACGCTGCGGTTCCCCTTGAACGGTGACGGGCCGAACAGGTCGTAGTCACAGCCTCCGTCGAGCTGGGCGCACTCGGCGCGTTGGCAGTAGCCGCCGAGGCACACCATGCGGCGCGACTCGGGGCAGTACCCTTCGTCCTGCTCCTCGGTGTACGTGCCGCCGTCGGGCAGTCGCATGAAGGCCACGGCGTCGCTGCGACACCCCGTCTCGACCTTCAGCCAGCAATCGCTCGCCTGCTCGCAGGTGCGGGTGCAGACCTCGGTGAGCGGGCAGTAGTAGCCCTGCGGGCAGTTCTGTTTGCGCGGCTCGCAGTTGCCTCCAGGCGGCGCCGGGCACGACCCCTGACCGAGCGGCGTGGCGCACGACACGAACGCGATGACCGACCACCAGAAGAGCCGCTTCGACACGCAGGCAGTCTCGGGCCGAACTCCGCTGACCGCAAATCGCGCGGGGCACGCGACCCCTGCCCGAAACTTCGCCGAGCGCCGCCTGCGCGGCCTCGACACACTGCCAGCATGGAACGACTCACCGCCGAGGAGCTGCGCGACTGCTGGCCGATTCTGTCTCAGCCCGAGCGCGTCGAGGCCTTTCAGCACATGGGCCGCGCCGACTCCGACGACTTCTTCCTCGAGCTGTCGCCGGCAGACCAGGCCGTGTTGCTGCTCGCGATGGCAGAGGGTGAGCGCCGGCTGTGGGTGCGGCTGCTGGCTCCCGACGACGCGGCCGACGTGGTGCAGCTCGTCGCTCCCGCAGACCGGAGCGCCGTGTTGGGCCTGCTCGACGAGACGACACGCCTCGAGGTGACGGCCCTGCTCGCGTACGCCGAAGACGCCGCCGGTGGGTTGATGAGCCCGCGCTTCGCGAGGCTGCGGCCCGAGATGAGCGTCAACGAGGCCATTCGCTACCTGCAACGCCAGGCCAAGGAGCACCTCGAGACCATCTACTACGCCTACGTGCTCGACCCCGACCAGCGGCTCAAGGGCGTCGTCTCGTTTCGCGATCTCTTCGCGGCGGCCGGCGAGAAACCGCTGAGCGAGGTGATGCACGCCGACGTCGTGTCGGTGCGCGACTCGGTCGACCAGGAGTCGGTGGCGCAGGTGATGGCCGAGCACGACCTCAACGCGCTTCCAGTCGTCGACGAGCTCGGCCACATGAAGGGCATCGTGACGGTCGACGACATCGTCGACGTCGTTCAACGCGAGGCGACCGAAGACATTCAGAAGCTCGGCGGTATGGAGTCGCTCGACACACCCTACCTGCAGACGCCCATGCTCGAGATGGTGCGCAAACGCGCGGGCTGGCTGTCGGCGCTCTTCCTCGGTGAGCTGCTCACCGCCAGCGCGATGAGCCGGTTCGAAGACGAGATCGCGAAGGCCGTCGTGCTGGCGCTCTTCGTGCCACTCATCATCTCGAGCGGAGGCAACAGCGGCAGTCAGGCGACGACGCTCATCATTCGCGCGATGGCGCTGGGCGAGGTGAAGCTGACCGACTGGTGGCGAATCATGCGCCGCGAGGTGATGGCGGGTCTGTCGCTCGGGCTGATTCTCGCCACCCTCGGGTTGGTTCGAATTCTCGTGTGGCAGCGGCTCTTCCACTCGTACGGAGAGCACTCGAGCGAGGTCGCGGTGACGGTCGCGGTGAGCCTCATCGGCATCGTCACCTGGGGAACGCTCGCAGGCTCGATGCTGCCCTTCATCATCCGGCGCGCTGGCTTCGACCCGGCCAGCGCGTCGGCGCCCTTCGTGGCAACCCTGGTCGACGTCTCAGGGCTCGTCATCTATTTCAGCGTCGCGCAGGTGGTGCTGCGCGGCAGCCTGCTCTGAATGCTCAGAGGCAGGCGACGCGGTAGCTGACGGTGAGCGTCTTGCCGGGCTCGGGCACGTAGAGCGGCTCGAACACCACCGCGTTGATGGCCGAGTCGTAGCGCCACACGCGCGCGCCACGAGCGTCGGTCTGCGGCAGCATCTGCCCGTCGATGGCGACCTCGACCTGATTGCCAGCCGCGGGCACGCCGTTGAGGAAGAACGTGGTGCGGAAGCCGAACGCGCCCTTGCCGATGTTCTCGAGCGCCGTCGCCCAGTTCGGCGTGCAGATCTCTTCACGCAGGCCGTTGCTGCCCGTCACGAGCGCCATGTGGCGGCCGTCATCGAGCCCTTCGACCGAGCAGCTCGCGCCGAGGTTCGAGAAGGGGCCGATGACGTTGTACGAGAACAGGTTCGGGCGCTGCACGCCTTTGATGTTCAGCAGCTGGTTCAAATAGAAGCTGATGGGCTGGTTCGCCTGCTCGAGCGCGTCGGTGACGCACACCACCGCGAGCACGGCGTCGGGGCGAATGAAGCCCGCGTTCTTCGCCGGGTCGGTGATCTTCGGGGCGGTCAGCGCGCGCACGGCGGGCACCACGCACGTCTCGGTGCCCGAGCCGTTGGTGCCCAGGCGAACGAGCGAGTTGAAGGCGTCTTCGATCATCGGCGTCGACGGCGTGACGATGCGCTCCCCGCTGCCCATGGTGCAGGTCGAGGGGAAGCCCGTGCTGACACCGCCGACTCGGCAGAGGTCGCCCGTGTTGCAGTTCGGGCACATGGTGTCGTCGTCGGCGTCGGTCGGGGTCACGCCGATCTGGAAGTCGACCTGGCTCGTCGTCGCGTACTTGATGAAGTTGGCGAAGTTCGCACCCAGCGCCATCTGCTCGTCAGACATGGAGCACGAGTTGTCGATGACGAGCAGGATGTCGGCCTTCGGGCGGGCGTCTTGCCGGAAGGTGTCGGTGTTCTGGCCCATCGTGTCGCCGCGGCCCGTGAGCGTGACGACGTAGTCGACCTGCTGACCGCCCTGGACGACCTGAATGCGGTACGCGCCCGAGTCGGTGCCGATGTTCACCGGGCGGTATTTGATCTGGAACGACAGCGGCGTGCCGCCCTGATTGAGGCAGGGGCCAGCGCTGCCGCCGACGGTGCAGGTCGGCAATGCCGAGACGGCGGGCTGCGCGACGACGTTGAACTCCTTGCAGGCCGTGCTGCCCGGGCAGTTCGTCGTCATCGGCATGGCCGTGTCACCCGACGAGATGAGATCGGCGCCGACCCAGCGAACCTGCTGCGGGCACGCGTTGTAGACGGTGAAGGTGCGGTCGGGCGAGTTGCACCCCTGCTGCACGGTGCCGAAGTCGAGCGTGTTGGGCGAGATGACGAGGCAGCTCGGCGCGAGCGTCGCGGTGAGCTGCACCGAGGGCTGCGAGCGGCCCGGCGTCGGGTCAGAGATGGTGAAGGTGACGGTGCCGTTGACCGTGGTGGGCGTCGCCGGCAATGCGCCCTGCGGCCATGCGCGCGTCTGCACCGTCAGACACTGCTGGGGCTGCAGCTCGCTCTCCATCAACGAGCCCGCGGGCAGCGAGAACATCGAGTCGGAGCCAGCGCCGAGATCCATGTTGGTGATGAGGCAGACGTCGTTCGTCGCGGTCGCGGGCGCCACGTTGCAGACCTGGAACGAGAGGTCTTTCGTCGCCGGCGGCGTGACGACGCCGAAGTTCAGGCTGACCGGCGTGACGGTGTACTGGCAGGGCGGCAGCGTGACGGGCCGCGCGGTGACGGTGAGGCGCACCTCGGGCTCGTCAGGGTCGTTCGAAAAGAAGGTGACCTCCCACTCCTTGTTCCCGCTCGCGCCAACCATCGTGTTGGCCGGCTGAATTCGAATGGGAATGTCGAGGGTGGCGGCCGCGCCAGAGGCCTCGAGACCCACCGACGGGTTGTACGAGCCCGCGCCGCTCGAGGGCAGGTCGTCGGTGCAGGTGTTGGTGGTGGTGTCGAAGCGGCCGACGCAGATCTCGGTCAGGCTCGACTCGGCGTTCTTCGCGGTGACGGTCCAGTACGGGCGGCCCGCGCCCATGGCGCCCAGCTTCAGGTTCGCGCGCGGGTCGGGCGGCGTGGGGCGGGTGCCGACGTTGCGCACCGTCACGCGGCGGGTCGCCGACGCGCTCGAGCCCGAGAAGTAGGCGATGCGGCCGAAGTTGAGCGTGTTCGCCGGCAGCACGTCGATGTCGGGGCCGCCACCAAAGCCGCGCAGCGCGACGGTGAAGCTCGGCTGGTTGCGGGCGTTGGTGCTGCCCGTGAAGGTGCCCTGCTTCGGGCCGAGCACCGCAGGCCGGAAGCTCATCGTCGCCTTCGCCGTGCCTGCGACGATGGCGTTGGTCGCCGCGTCGCGCGTGGCGGCGGGAATCGTCAGCTTCGTCAGATCGCCCATGTTGGCGGCCGCGACCTTGTAGACGTTGCTCGGGTTCGCGCCTTCGCGCGTGGTGAGGCCGGTGAGCTCGACAGGGCGGAAGCTCTGGTTCGAGAACGTCACGTCGCCGGTGACGGTGAGGCCCGGCTGCACGTAGCCGAAGTCGAGCGTGGTGGGCGCCCACGACAGCACGTTGTCGACGCCCGAGCCGACGAGGCGAACGTTCACCTCGGGGCAGCCATCGGCCGGCAGCACCTTGATGGTGCCGAAGTAGTCGCGCACCTCGGTGGGCGTGAAGATGAGCGTCACGTTCTTCTCGCGGTTGGGCGCGAGCGTGAACTCTCCGCGCGGCGAGTCGGGCGAGAGCGCGAACACCATGTCGGCCGAGACCACGTCGTCGACACGGGGGAACGAGTCGACCATGCGGCGGTTCTTCAGCGCCTGCACCACGCTGAACGAGTCACCACGCGCGACGGCGCCGAAGTCGATGCGTGCGGGAAACTCGCACTCGCCACGCAGCGCCGTGCCCTTGAGCGTCAGCAGCGTCGGTGCAGCAGCGGGGTTGGCCGTGGGCAGCGTCAGCTTCAGCTTCACCTGGTGCGGCACCGTCACCTGGGTGCGGTCGTCGGGCGGCTGGAAGAAGAAGCTCAGCTCGGCCGACTCACCGACCGCGATCTCGACGGGCATGAAGTCGATGCCGAAGACGGGGTTCGGCTCGGAGATGAGCGAGCCGATCTGAATCGCGTCGCCTTCACCCTCCTTCACGAAGCCGTCGAGCTGCAGGGCCGCGCGGCCGACGTTGCGGATGAGGACGGTGCGGTTCACCTTCTTCGTCATCGGCACGGTGCCGAAGTCGACCTCGGTCGTCTCGACGTTCACGCCGTCGGTCTCGATGAGCAGCAGCGGCTCTCCGAAGATCGAGTCTTTGATCTCGGGACGGCACCCCGGGCAGCCGGCCAAGGTTGCACCGACGCTCAGCACGAGCGCGAAGCGGAGAATGGAGTTCATCGGGAGGTCCAGAGCGAGGGTTCGAAGAAAGCGGCCAGAAAGGCTCAATTGATACGGTCTCGGCACGCCGCGTCAACTGCTCATGGCGAAAAGGTGCCGCAGACGACACACAGCGACGGAATCGCTCGCGGTTCGAGAGAACCTTGGTGGTACACCGCGCCCCGCTGATCAGCCCGAACCCGGGGAGGAGCTGCGTGCCGATGCGTGACCTGAACGTGAAGAAGGCCCAGAAGCTGCTGTCGCGAATCATGGAGTTCGAGCTCGCAGGGGTCGTTCGGTACACCCACTACTCGCTGATGGTGGCGGGCCCGAACCGCATTCCCATCGTCGCGTTCATGAAGGCGCAGGCGAGCGAGTCGCTGCTGCACGCCCAGCAGGCCGGCGAGATTCTCACGGGCCTGGGCGGCCACCCCACCCTCACCATCGCCTCGATTCCCGAGTCGTACAAACACTCGGTGAAGGACATTCTCGAGGAGTCGCTCTCGCACGAGCGTGACGCCCTCGACCTGTACCGCGAGTTCCTCGACGTCGTCGAAGACCGCAGCGTCTACCTCGAGGAGTTCGCCCGCACCCAGATCGCCCAGGAAGAGATGCACGGGCTCGAGGTGCGCAAGATGCTGCGCGACGTCGCCGTCTCCGAGCCCGACTTCGAGCACGCCCACGAGCACGACGAAGACGAAGAAGACCAGGACGACGTGCGCGACGGCGACGAAGACCAGGAGAAGAAGGACAAGAAGAAGAAGAAGAAGGACAAGAAGCGCGACGCGTGAGTGACGCCAAGCCAGCGGCGTTGCCGCGCACGGTGCTGGCGCTGGCGGCGACGAGCTTCTTCACCGACGTCGGCAGCGAGCTCGTCTTCTCGGTGATGCCGCTGCTGTTGCCCGCCATCGGGGCCGGGCCCGCGTTTCTCGGCCTGCTCGAGGGCTTCGCCGACGCAACCGCCGCGCTCCTGAAGTACCTGAGCGGCGCCTGGTCTGACCGCCTGCCGAAGAAGCGCGGCATCGTGCTGCTCGGCTACTCGCTCTCGTCGCTCACGCGGCCCGTGCTGATGGTCGCCACCGCGCCGTGGCACGTCTTCTCGCTGCGCATCATCGACCGCGTCGGCAAGGGCCTTCGCACCTCTCCGCGCGACACGCTGCTCGCGCAGGCCGTCGACCCGTCGCAGTCGGCGCGCGCGTTCGGGTTTCATCAGGCCATGGACCACGCGGGCGCCGTCGTCGGCCCGCTGCTCGGCGCCGGCTTGCTCGCCTTCGGGCTCGACCTGCGCCTCGTCTTCCTCGTCGCGCTGGTGCCGGGCCTGCTGTCGGTCGCGAGCCTGCTGTTCATTCGCGAGACGCCTGCCGCCGTCGCCTCGAAGGGCGCGGCGAAGGCGCCGCTGCCGCCCGAGCTCCGCGCCCTGCTCGTGCCCATCACCGTCTTCTCGCTCGGCGTCGCCACCGACGGCTTCGTGTTGTTGCGGGCCGCCGCGCTGGGCACGCCCGCCGCGTTGGTGCCCGTGTTGTGGACGGTGCTGCACGTCTCGAAGATGACGTGGGCGTGGCTGGGTGGGCGAATGGGCGACCGGTTCGACCGCGCGACCTTGCTGCAGGGGGCATGGGCGCTCTTCGTGGTGGTGATGGTGGGCTTCGGCGCGTCGACCCAGGCGTGGCACGTCTGGGCCATCGCCGCCGTGGCCGGCGCCTGGCAGGGCGTCGCCGAGCCCGTGCAGAAGGCCCTCGTCGGCGCGCTCGCCTCCTCCGAGTCGAAGGGCCGCACGTTCGGCGTGCTCAACGGCCTCAAGGGCGCCGCTGCGATTCCTGCGGGGTTGGGCTTCGGCGTGTTGTGGGAGCAGGTGAGCCCGGGTGCGGCCTTCTTCGCGAGCGCCCTGATGGGTGCGATGGGTTCGACCCTGCTGTTCGGGTGGCGTCGCCGCCGATGACGGTCGTCGAACGACGGCGCTGAGGTTAGGTTCCGCGCGCCCCTCGAGGAGGTTCACACGATGGTCGTCTCCGAGCTGATGTCAGTCGACGTGTTGACCATCACCGCACAGGCGCCGCTGCAGCAGGCGGCCAACGAGATGCGGCTCGCGCACATCAATCACCTGCCCGTCGTCGATGGCGGCGGAGGCGTGGTGGGTGTGCTCTCGAGCTTCGACGTCATGCGCGCGCTCGCCCAGGGCAACGTGACGAGCTCGGTGTCGGATGTGATGACGCCGCAGGTGGTGACGGCGCGAGACAACGAGCCCGCCTCCGACGCGGCGAAGCGGCTCAAGCACCACAAGATCAGCTGCCTGCCCGTGGTCGACGAAGGCGGCAAGCTGGTGGGGTTGGTCACCGAGACCGACTTCGTCGAGCTGGCGGTGCAGGCGCTCGCCAATCGTTCGACCTCGTCGCGTGATTGACCGACCGCAACTTCCCGGTGGCGCTCGGGTTGGCAGGGCATGCGCTTCTGTCTGGTCACCGTTCTCTGCCTTCTGAGGCTGGCCTGCGGGCCCGACGTCACGTCGCCGCCGCCCGAGACGCTGAAGACCACCTCGTACCTGCGTGACGTGCAGCCACTCGTCGAGCGCTCGTGCAAGACGTGTCACACGGCGGGTGGGGTCGCGCCGCTCGCGCTCGACACCCCCGACCAGGTGACGGCGCTGGGCCCGACGTTGTGGAGCGCCATCTCTGGCAACCGCATGCCGCCCTTCTTCGCGGCCACCTCGTGCAACTCGTACGTCGACGACCCGCGCCTGACCGACGCCGAGAAGAGGCTCTTCAAGACGTGGGTCGACGAGGGCTCTCCGATGGGAGACCCGGCCGAGGCCCGCCACGCGCCCACGCCGCAGCTGCCCGTGGTGCGTCACGACATCGAGCTCTCCATCGGCGCGCGCTTCGACGTGCGCAAGATGAACGACACCGACAACTACCAGTGCTTCGTGCTGAACCCCGCCAACACCACCGACGTGATGGTGAAGGGCTACGAGGTGATTCCCGGCAACCTCGCCGTCGTGCATCACGTGGTCGCGTACGTCGTCACACCCGACCAGGTCAGCCAGCTCGAGGCGCTCGACGCGCAAGACCCGAAGCCCGGCTACGCGTGTCAGACCGGCGGCGTCGGCATCACCGGCGCGGTTCGCAACCAGATCGCCGGGTGGGTGCCGGGCCAGTACCCGTCTCGCATGCCGGCAGACACCGCGCTCGTGCTGCCCGCGGGCAGCAGGCTCGTCATGCAGCTCCACTACAACCTCAACGCGCTCGCCGACCCGGCCGTGTCACCATTCGACGAGACGAAGCTCGCGCTCGAGACGGTGCCCATGAACACGCTGCGCAAGGGTCAGATTCTGCCCATGCTCAAGCCGAACCTCGCCATCGCGGCGGGTGACACGAACTCCGTTCAGGTGACCGAAGTGCCGGTGCCGGCCTCGTTCCGCAACGCGACCATCTTCCGAGCCATGGGCCATGCGCACCAGCTCGCGACGCAGGTGAAGCTCGAGGTGGTGAAGGCCGATGGCTCGACGACGTGCGTGCTCGACAACCCGCGGTGGGACTTCAACTGGCAGCGCGACTACACGCTGAAGACGCCGGTCACGCTCGCGCAGGGAGACAAGCTGCGCATCACCTGCGTCTACGACAACGGTCAGGCGAACCAGCCCTTCGTCGCGGGCGTGCAGCAGACGCCGCGCGCGGTGGCCTGGGGCGAGAGCAGCTTCGATGAGATGTGCATGACGTACCTGACGTTCGCGCAGTGACTCACTCGGCGACGCGGTCGACGCGGCCGCAGAGCTCACGCAGGAACTGGCGAACCGCGGCGACCCGGGCAGGCGGCGTCGACTCGAGCTGTGCTTCGAGCGCTGCTTCGACCGAGGCCTGCTCCTTGCGGTCGACCGCCTTCCCCGCGGGCAGCAGCTCGATGACCGTCTTGCGCCCGTCGGCCGGGTCCTTTCGGCGCCGCACCATCTTGCGCTTCTCGAGCCGCTTCACCGACGTCGACACGGTCGAGGCGTCGACGCACAGCAACGCCGCGAGCGCGCCGGCCGTGAGAGAGCCGTGGCGGCCGACGAGGCGAATGAGCAGGCGCTGCTGCGCCGTCACGCCGAGGCGAGCCTCCATGCGTGTCGAGGCGCGCTCGATGGCGTGGTTGAGCGCCCAGACCTCGGCGAGCATGTCGAGGGCGTCTCCTCGGGACAACGAAACGTCGGTATCTGGAGGCACGGCGCCAGAGCGTAGCGTGGACTCGTCGGAGTTCACCCGCGCGAAGACTGGGGCAATCAGCCCTGTCCCTGGAGCAGCCCCTCGAGCAGGAGCCGCACATCTCCGACGCCTGCGAGTCTCACGGGCGCCACGCTGGGCCCGCTGCCCACGTGAATGGCGACCGCGCCGACCGGGAGCGCCCGAAAGAGGTCTTCGTCGGTGCGGTCGTCACCGAACGCCGCGACCAGTGCTCCTGCCGGGGCGTGGGAGAGCACCTCGCGAACCACCTGCCCTTTGTGTGCGTCGTGGGGCCGCAGCTCGACGACCTTGTCGCCCGCCAGCACCTCGATGGGCGCGTTCGAGAACATCGACGCGAGGTGCAGCTTCAGCTCGTTGGCCTGACGTGGGCCGTACTCGCGATCTGCCATTCGATAGTGGAACGCGAGGCCCGAGCGCTTCTCTTCGACGAGCGAGCCCGGGGTACGCGCCGCGAAGTCTTCGAGCACCTCGAGGGCTTTGGGGCGCCAGCCATCGTCCATGCGGTGGCGGCTCAGCCACTCCCCTCCCCGCGCACGCGACCAGAACCCGTGCTCGGCGTGGAGCGCGATGGGCAGATGACCCAGAAACCGGTCGAGCGAGTCACGCGATCGACCGCTCACGACGTGCACCTCGGTGTTCGGCCGGCCCGCGAGCCCGCCGAGCAGCTGCAGCAGTTGCCCGTCAGGCCTGGCGAGGTCGGGCAACGAGGTGATGGGCACCAACGTGCCGTCGTAGTCGAGCAGCAGCACCAGCGACTTCGCCTCGATGAGCGCCGCGAGCGTCAGGTCTCGAGCCTTCTTCGGCGTCGTCGCCAGCGAGAGCGGCACGGCCTGCGCGACGGCGGTCAGCCGCGAGAGGAACGTGTTGGCCCACCAGGCCACGTCGTACGTCATCACCCGGTGCCGCAGCGTCGTCATGCGGGTGACCCGCTCTTCGTCGCCCATCTCGAGCGCGCGGAACAACGCCCTCGCCAGGCCGTCGACGTCATACGGGTTCACGTGAACGGCTTCGGCGAGCTCGGCTGCGGCACCTGCGAACTCGCTCAACACGAGCACCGCTTTGCCGTCGGGCCGCGAGGCGACGAACTCCTTCGCGACCAGGTTCATGCCGTCACGAATCGGCGTCACCACCATCACGTCGGCGGCGCGATAGAGAGCGACGACCTCGGGCTCCGACAGGTTGCGGTAGATGTAGTGAACCGGAGCCCAGCTGGGTGTACCGAAGCGGCCGTTGATGCGCCCCACCAGCGAGTCGACGGTGTTGCGGAACTCGGCGTACGCGTCGACCTGCGTGCGCGACGGCACCGCGACCTGCACGAGCCGAACCCGGCCCCGCAGCTCGGGGTGTTCGTGGAGCAAGCGCTCGTACGCCAGCAACCGGCGCGGAATGCCCTTCGTGTAGTCGAGCCGGTCGATGCCGACGAGCAGGCGAACGTTGCGGTCTGGCGAGAAGGTGGCCACGTGCGCGTCGACCTGCGACGACTTCGACATCGCCTCGAAGGCGCTCGCGTCGACGCCCATCGGGAAGACGCCCAGCGTCGAGCGGTGCCCGTCGAAGGTGACGCCGTCGACACCGGCCTCGGCGCCCAGCACGTGCAGCGCCGCCGAGGCAAAGTGTCGCGCGTACGCCGCCGTGTGAAAGCCGATGAGATCGGCCGCCAGCACACCGTCGAGCAGCGCCTCCCGCGACGGCATGATTCTGAACGTGTCGGAGTCGGGAAAGGGAATGTGCAGGAAGAAGCCGATCTTCGCGCCCGGGAGCGATTGGCGCAGGAGCCGCGGCACCCGCATCAACTGGTAGTCGTGCACCCAGATGACGTCGCCGGGCCGCCACACCTCGATGACCGCGTCGGCGAAGCGACGGTTGACGCTCTCGTAGGCCGCGAAGTCGGGAATCTCGAGCGGCAGCTGCGCGGGGAAACCGTGGAACAGCGGCCAGATGACGCCGTTGCAGGTCGACTCGTAGAACTGCTCGACCTCTTGGGCCGACAAGGTGACGGGCACCACTGCGAGCTCGGCGTACCTGGCGTGCAGTGACTCCTGATGCTCGGTCGCTGGCGGGCCCGCGAAGCCCGGCCAGCCCACCCACAGGCCGCCCTGCTGCTCGTGAACGCTCTTGAGGCCCGTCGCCAGGCCGCCGCTGCTGCGCTCGACCGTCAGTCCGGCCGACCCCTGACGCACGGTGATGGGCAGCCGGTTCGAGACCACGATGATCCGCATTTCTGCTCCCTAGCTGCAAATTATGTTGATATCAAAGCATTCACGAAGCCGCAAAGACGGCGGCTCGAACCACCGCATGGAGACCCTCTCGCCAGAGCTGCGCTACGCCCTCGTGGTGGTGGCGCTGTTCGTCGTGCCCCGGGTGCTGCAACGGCTTCGCCTTCCCAGCGCCATCACCTGCCTCGCGTTGGGCGCGGCGGCGACAGCCTCGGTGCACTGGTTTCACGCCGACACGACGGTGCCCGTGCTGGCGACCTTCGGCATCGTGGCGATGTTCCTGTTCGCAGGGCTCGAGGTCGACTTCCGAGAGCTTCAGAAGGGCGCGGGCGTGCTGTTTCAGCACGTCGCCGTGCAGCTGATGATGCTCTCGGCCGGCACGGTGGCGACGGGCGTCGCGTTCGGGCTCGAGCCGCGGGCCGCGCTCCTCTACGCGCTCGCGCTCTTCACGCCGTCGACGGGGTTCATCCTCGACTCGCTCGGAGGTTTCGGGCTGACGCCGGAGGAGCGGTTCTGGGTGAAGTCCAAGGCCATCGCCTCGGAGCTGGTCGCGCTCGGCGTGCTGTTCTTCACGGTTCAGAGCCAGGACGCGGGAAGGCTCGCGGTCTCGGCTGGCGTGCTCTTCGCGCTGGTGGCCGTGCTCCCCTGGGTCTTCAAGGTGTTCGTGAAGGTCATCGTGCCCTTCGCGCCCAACACGGAGTTCTCGTTTCTCGTCATCGTCGCCCTGCTCGCCGCCTTCATCACCCGCGAGCTCGGGGTGTACTACCTGGTCGGCGCTTTCGTGGTGGGCGTCACGGCGGTGCGCCTGCGGCGTGAGCTGCCTGCCCTGAGCTCGGAGCGCCTGCTCGGGGCCGTCGAGCTCTTCGCCTCGTTCTTCATTCCCTTCTACTTCTTCAAGGCGGGCCTGCACGTCACCGCGCAGTTCTTCTCGCTCGAGGCCCTCGGCATCGGGCTCGTGTTGCTGGTGGTGGTGCTGCCAGCGCGGGTGGCGCGCGTGGCGCTCCATCGCAAGCTCGCGCTCGGCGAGTCGTGGCGCACCGGCGCGCGCATCGGCACCGCGGTGCTGCCGACCCTCGTCTTCTCCATCGTCATCGGCGAGATCCTGCTCGAGCAGTTCGCGCTCGAGCCCCGGCTGTTCGGCGCCCTGCTGGTCTTCACCGTCGTCAACACCATCGTGCCGGGCATCGTGCTCCGCGCCCCGACGCCCGAGTTCGAGACCCCGACGCTGCCGACGCTCGCGAAGTCATCGTCCCCCTGAGTCGGAGGGCGGAGCGCCGAGGCCGAGCCGGCCGACGAAGCGCGAGACCCGCGCGCGTGCTCGCAACGGCCCCTCTTCACGCGCCCAGTGTCGAAAGCGCACCGTGACGATGAAGGTGAGCCCGCACGCCAGAATCGTCGGCGGGCCATAGGCCTTCCCGAAGACCTCGAAGACGAGCGCGATGGCCGCGATGGGGACGCCCACGACGGCCGTGAGCGACGAGGCGATGCCGACGACGGCGAAGAGCGCGGGGTCGAGCGTGGCGAGCCCCGACAGCGTCACCACCTGCGCGACGAACGCGCCCGAGAGGCCTCCGAGAAACATGGAGGGGAACAGCAGGCCCGCAGACCCGCCACCGCCGAGCGTGAGCCCCAGCGTCGTCGTCTTCGTCACCAGCAACAGCAACACCACCCACCACACCGCCAACCGCGCATCGTTCTGCAGCACCAGCCGGAGCGGCTCTTCTCCCGCACCGAGCACGTGCCGCAGCTCGATGCCCGCGACGTGCTGAAGCGTCAACCCGAGCACCCCGACCAGCAGCATCGTCATCAGGGCATGCCACGCTGGCTGCACGCGCGAGACGAGGTGCCGCGACCACCGCATGACGCCACCGAACCCGAGCGCGAGTGGCACCGAGATCGCAATCGCGACCAGCGCGGCGGCGCCGTACTCGGGCAGCGAGTACACGGGCGAGTGAATGGGCGCGGTGAAGAGCGGCCGGTAGCCGTTGAGCGTCGTGTTGAGCCAGTACGGAATGACGGCCGCCCACAGGGCGTAGGCCAGCTTGCGGTAGACGATGCGGTCGCC
>JAEUJR010000850.1 GCA_016793585.1 Archangium sp. | reverse complement strand
CGAGGTGAACTCGTGATCGTGCTCGACGCCCTGCGACGCGTCCCAGCCGCCCTTGTCGACCTTCACCCGCTTGCCCGACTGGCACGTCGTGCCGCCGTTCGAGAGGAAGTACGGAGGATCGGCGAAGACCATGTCGAACGTCGCGTCTTCGAAGCCCTGCATGAGGCTGGTCGAGTCGCCGTGGTACAGCACGTAGTCACGGCCGCGCGCGTGAACGTGTTGAGACAGATCGACTTCTTCGCGCAGCCGCGCGTTCGACAGCGATGCGACAGACATCTCGCCTCCGTGCTCGTGTTTTGGTTTTCCCGGCGGTGACTGCACCGGCGACCCAGGCGCTACAGGTCTGATCGAGACGGTACGTGAGGATCGATCGGCGTCAATTTTCTGATCCAGAACGCGCGAGAAATTTCGCTACGCAGCGGCCTTCGCGAAGTCGCCGTAGATGGTGACGCCCTCGGCTGACTTCGGCTTGCCCTGCTCGCGCGCGAGCGCACGGTCGAGTGACAGCAGCGCGATCTCCTGCTCGCGATCGTCGGGTGGCTGCGTGGTGATGCCCTGCAGCCAGATGCCGGGCTTCGTCATCCACGTGATCACCGCCGGGCAGTTGTCTCGCGCCGACAACCGCTGCAGCTCGAACGCGATGCCGGCGATGGGGAACGCCATCGGCACCTTGATGAGCACCATGAGCAGCTGGTTCACGAGATCGTTCGGGTGCAGGCGCGGCAACAGCGGCAGCAACGCTACGTGCAGCAGCACCGCGACGCCGACGACGATGAACAAGAAGCTCGTGCCACAGCGCGGGTGCCGCGTGGTGAAGGGCCGCGCGTTCTCGACGGTGAGTGCCTGCTGCGACTCGTAGGTCCAAATCGCCTTGTGCTCGGCCCCGTGGTACTCGAACAGCCGCTTCGCGTCTTTCGTGCGCGAGATGATGGCGAGGTACCCGACGAGGATCGCGACGCGGAACGCGCCGTCGATCACGTGGAAGGCGACGCTGGTGGAGTCGTAGCCAGGCCCCAGCGCATTGCCGACGAACCACGTCAGCACGTGCGGCAGCGCGATGAAGAACCCGAGCATGAACACGGTCGCGATCGCGAGCATCGCGTCGGCCCCACGATCCTTCTTCGGCGTCATCGGGCCGGGAACACCAGGCTCACCCTCGGCGCCCGAGACCAGCGACTGCATCAAGAACGTCAGCATCGCGGCCGGCCCGGGCTTCGCGGCGACCCCGCCCTCTTCCGGCGGCAGCCCGTGCTCCGACGAGAACTTCAGCGCCGAGTAGCCGTTGTGCAGCGACTCGGCCAACACCACCGCGCCGCGGAAGATCGGCCAGCGAAGGAAGGTCAGCTTCGGCAACAGCACGTTCCACGGCTGCTCCCGAATCGCGATCTGCCCATCGGGCCGTCGCACCGAGACCACGAAGCTCTTCGGGCCGCGCATCATCACGCCTTCGATGACGGCCTGACCTCCGATGTACGGGCGGCTCGGCGTGGCTGACTCGGCGCTCATGACGACTCCTGGGAAGCGTGCTCGTGAAAACGCCGCCCCGACTTTCGAGCCGGAGCGGCGTTGATGAAACGACAAGCAACGGCGGCGATTACGACTTCGCGGCGCCCTTCTTGACGTCGTACTTCTTCTTGAAGCGGTCGATGCGGCCCTGCGTGTCCATCAGCTTGTACTTGCCGGTGAAGAACGGGTGGCAGTTCGAGCAGATTTCCACCGAGAACGAACCGCGCGTGGAGCGGGTCTCGATCACGTTGCCACAGGCGCAGCTGATGCGGGCGGGGGGATAAACCGGGTGCACGTCGGGCTTCATGGTGCTTCCTTTTCGACCGCCTTACCCCGGGTGGATTCCCGGAGGACTGGCGGGGGACGCAGGCTCTAACCCCACTCCCCTCGCCTTGCAACCATCGGCCGGTGGGTCGACCTGACCACACAGATCCAATACACGCGCGCGCATGCGCTCGCTGAAGCTGCTCCTCGCCGATCCCAAAGGCCGTGTCTTCGAGCACCCCTGGCTGCTGGCCAGCCTGCGCTCGGACGAGTCGGTGCTGCCGCCGCCGCCGAAGGAGCGCCCGATTCCCCTGCCCGAAGGGGCGAAGCTGGCCCACCTGCCCGGTCGGCTGCCCGTGGGGTTCGACCCCGAGACGCTCGAGCCCGTGCTGGTGAAGGAGTTCGAAGCCGACGGGAAACGCTTCGTGCCGCACGCGGTGGGCGCCACGTTGCCGCCGGGCTTCACCCGCACGTACCTGCCAGGTGAGGTCTCCAAAGGTGACGGGCCGATTCTGCCGCAGTGGGCGTACACCGCCGCCGCGTGGAGCGAAGACGGGCCGGTGGTCTGGGCGCTCCACACCGATCGCCGCAAACACTGGACGCCGAAGAACTTCTCGACGCCCGAGGTGAAGCTGCTCGTCAAAGAGCACCTCGCGCGGTTTCCCGGCAACAAGGTGCTGAGCC
>JAEUJR010000844.1 GCA_016793585.1 Archangium sp. | reverse complement strand
GCACGGTCTCGCAGTAGTGCCCGAGGAAGGCCGTCATTCGCCAGGCGCGCGAGAGGTGGTTGTTGAGCGAGTCGCTCTTGTACTGCGTCAGCACCTTCAGCGTGTAGATGCCGGAGTTGACGAAGTTCGAGAGACAGAAATCGATGATGCGGTAGCGCCCGGCGAACGGCACCGCCGGCTTGGCGCGCTCTCGCGTCAGGGGTTCGAGTCTGGTTCCGGCGCCGCCAGCGAGAATCATCGCCATCGTTCGACCGAGCATGCGGGCGAGCCTACACCTGTGGTTCGAAGGTGCAGCTTCGTGTTTCTCGAACGAGGCCGTGACCCTTCGTTGGTCGCGAACGTGTATCGTGCCGCGCCCATGAAGATGTACCTGCCTCCTCCCGGTACGAAGCCCTCGCGACGCGGGGTTCTGAAGAAAGGTCTGCTCGGCGGCGCATTGCTTGCGCTTGGTGGAGGCGGCTTCCTCTTCACGCGCAAATCGGTCGAGGTCGAGGTGCCCGCCGATGGCCTGCTGGTGCTGACGCCGCGCGAGTTCGCGATTCTGACGGCGCTCTCGTGGCGCATGATCGCCAAGCGCGACGGCTTCCCCGGCGTCGAAGAGCTGCAGGTCGCGCGCGGCTGCGATCGGATTCTCTCGCTCGTCGACGCGACGGCGCTGGCCGAGACGAAGCAACTGCTGATGCTGCTCGAGAACGCGCTGCCCAACTTCCTCTTCGGGCGGCGCGCGAAGACGTTCTCGACGATGTCGACCGACGAGCAAGACGCGGTGCTGACCGAGTGGCAGACGAGCCGAATCACGCTCCGGCGCACGGGCTTCACCGCGCTGCGTGGGCTCGTGCTGGCGGCGTACTTTCAGAGTGACAAGACGTGGGCGGCAGTCGGCTACCCCGGCCCGCTGCCGGGCATTCACGACCCGAACGCGCCGGTGTGGAAGGGCGGCGGCGTCGAGCGGCCGGTCGGCAACGGCACGTACCATGAAGCGCTCGTGGCTCCGGTGCCCGCGCCTGCAGCAGTCGACGGAGGCACGCCATGACGCAGGGTCGCATCGTGACGGGGCCGGAGATCACGCAGGATCTCAACCTCGAGTGTGACGTGTGCATCGTCGGCTCGGGCTCGGGTGGCGCGTGGACGGCACACGAGCTCGCGAAGCAGGGCAAGTCGGTCGTGATGCTGGAAGAGGGCGGGTACCACACGCGCCGCGAGTTCGACATGACCGAGCCGCGCGCGTTTCAGAACCTGTACCAGGAGCTCGGCAACCGGGCGACCGACGACCTCGCGATGACGATTCTGCAGGGGCGGAGCGTTGGCGGTGGCACGACCGTGAACTGGTGCTCGTCCTTCCGCACGCCCGAGCGCATCTTGAAGATCTGGCGCGAGCGTCACGGCATCGAGACCATCTCGACGCAGACGCTGTCGCCGCATTGGGATCAGATCGAGAAGCGGCTGCACATCGCCGAGTGGCCGCTCGAGATGATCAACGCCAACAACAAGGTGCTGTGGGATGGCCTGGGCAAGCTCGGCTACGAGCGCGGGCTCATTCGCCGCAACGTGAACAACTGCCTCAACCTCGGCTACTGCGGCATGGGCTGCCCGGTCGACGCGAAGCAGTCGATGTTGGTGACGGTCATTCCCGATGCGGTCGAAGCCGGCGTGACGCTCTACGCGAACACCTCGGCCCGCGTGCTCGATTGGGATGGACGCAAGGTGACGGCCGTTCGCGCCGAGGTGCTCGACGACGCCACGCGCAAGCCGACGGGCGTGAAGGTCGTGGTGAAGGCGAAGGTGACGGTGGTGAGCGGCGGCGCGATCAACTCGCCCGGCCTGCTGATGCGCTCACAGCTGATGTCCGAGGGCCGCGTCGGCGAGAAGACGTGGTTCCACCCGGTGCTGTTGATGATGGGGTTGTTCGAGCACGAGGTGAATGCGTTTCGTGGCGCGCCGCAGAGCGTGTACTCGCACCACTTCGTCGACCGCGGCCCCGGCAAGATGGGCTACTTCCTCGAGGTGCCGCCGGTGCACCCGATGCTCGCGTCGACGACCGCGACGGGGTCGGGCGCCGAGACGATGGAGCTGATGACGAAGTTCAACCGGCTCAACGTCATGCTCGCGATTCACGTCGACGGGCTGTCGCCCGACGAAGAGGGCGGCACCGTGCGGCTGCGAGACGGCGCGTACAACCGGTACTCGATCAAGTACGCGTTCACGCCGGCGCATTGGGAGGCGTTTCGCTCGGCCTGCAAGGAGATGGCGAAGCTGCAGTTCGCCGCCGGCGCGACGATGGTGCGGTCGCTGCACCTGAACCCGGTGACGCTGAAGTCGGCGGCCGAGATCGACAAGCTCGACGACGCGGCGTGGGAGCCGATGCAGGTGCGCGTCGCGACGGCGCACCAGATGGGCGGCTGCCGCATGGGCAAAGACCCGTCGACGTCGGTGGTCGACCCGCACCTCAAGTACCACTCGCTCGACAACCTGTTCGTCGTCGATGGCTCGGTGCTGCCGACGTCGCTGGGCGTGAACCCGCAAGAGACGATCTTTGGCATCGCGCGCTGGGCCGCGACGCACATCGGCCAGGCGGTCTGAAGCGCTCACTCCGGCTCGGGCGCGTCGTCTTTCTTCGCGACCTTCTTCACCGGCAGCTTCGGTGCACGGCTCACGTCGGCCGACGGGAACTTCGCCTGCGCGTCGAGGTAGGCCTTCGGGTCGGCCGCCTTCTTCGGCTTCTTCGCCGACGCATCGACCGGCGCCGCTTCGTAGGCAGGCACGTTTCCCGGCGTCGCAGCCACCTTCGCGCCATCGCAGAACAGCCACTCGGCGCGGCCCTTCTCGTCTTCGAACGCCGCGAACAACACGGGGCCGGCAGCAGCCTTCTGGCCCTTCGCAGCAGGCGCGCACGCCTTCTCCTTCGCCGCCTGCTGCGCCGCCGGCAGCCCATCTTTCCAGGCGGCCAGCGCCTTCTTCGCCTTCACCACCTCGAGCAGCTCGGGCGCTTCGGCGATGCGTTTGCGGCCCTGATCGGTCAGCTCCTCGGTTCGGGTGAGCCCCTCGAAGCGGCAGCCCGCCTTGCTCGCCTGGTGCACGCCGCGCTTCTGCAGGTCGAGCGCGACGGGCAGCGTGCGCTGCGCCTCTTCGAGCAACGCGATGTGCTCTTCGGCCCAGACGCCGTCGGGGCCGGCGGAGGTCTGACCGAGGAAGTTCGCGAGCAGCATGCTCATCGACTCGAAGTCCTGCTGAACGAGCTTCGGATCGATGGCGCAGAGATCGCCGACGCGCGACCAGTCGCGGTAGCTCGCGCGCTGCCCACCCAACGTCACGTACGCCTCGGGAGGAACCGTCACCACGCGCTTCACGCACGCCGTGGAAGAGACGAACAACGCAGCGACGACGAGACGACGAACGATCATGGCGGCCGGAAGCTAGCGTGCTTTCGATTCGCCTCCGGGTGGATCCGACGCGGCGCGCCCAAGGTAGCCAGCAATGCGACATCGCGCAGTGCTCGGGAAGCCAGATTCCGTGTGCTACGACTCAGGTTCCATGGCGGGTCACGAGACACGCGTCACCACCATTCGCAGGCTGAAAGATCAGATCAAGGTCAGCGGAGAGAGCTGCCTCGTCGAGATCCACGGGCCCGAGCTCGGCAAGAAGTTCGTCATCGAAGGTGACGAGCTGAGCCTGGGCCGCGACGAGAAGAACACCATCGTCATCGATCTCGACAACGTCTCGCGCCGCCACGCGCTCGTCTCGGTGCGCGAGGGCAAGTTCTTCGTGAAGGATCTCGGCTCGACGAACGGTACGTACCTGAACGACGACGAGATTCACGAAGAGCAGACGCTGCGCTCGGGCGATCTCGTGAAGGTCGGCGGCGCGATCTTCAAGTTCCTGCAGGGCGGGAACATCGAGACGCTGTACCACGAGGAGATCTACCAGCTCACGATCTCGGACGGCCTCACCCAGATCAACAACAAGCGCTACTTCCTCGAGTACCTCGAGCGCGAGATGGG
>JAEUJR010000840.1 GCA_016793585.1 Archangium sp. | reverse complement strand
CCAACCACGGAGCGAAGTTCATGACGCAACGACTCATTCGCCTGGCCGTCGCCTGCTGTCTGGTGGCGTCGCCGGCCCTCGCCGTCTCGAAGGGCGGCAAGCTGTACATCAAGTCGAAGGACACCAAAGTGCTCGACAAGGCCGACGCGAAGGGGAAGGTCGTCGGCACGCTGCAGCCCGGTGAAGAGGTGACCTGGAACGGCGCCGACGAGAAGAACAAGACCTTCCACGCCATCGACACGGGCAAGGTGAAGGGCTTCACGCTGCAGACGAACCTCTCGCCGTCGAAGCCGCAGGCCGAGCTGCTCGCGCGCGACAACGGCGCTCCCATCGACGGCAAGGCGTTCGCCTCGTCGGGCGCGGCCACCAAGGCCCTCAACGAAGCGGCGTTGAAGGCGGCCGGCAAGAAGCAGACGAAGGCCGAGCTGGTGAAGGGCATCGCGACCGCCGAGGGCGTCGCTGCGAGTGTCGTGGTGGAGTCGAAGGGCGGTGCCAAGTGAAGAAGGCACTCATCGTGGCGTGCGTGTTGGCGGTGGGTGGTTGCGCGGCGCTGCAACGCACCGTGAACGCCGTCGGCCGCGGAGACGTTCGCGGCGTGGCGTCGGGCGCAGACGAACTCAATCGGCGCGCCAAGGCGATCGACGCGCAGAAGAAGCGCTGCGACGCCATCGAGAAGCAGCAGCCCACGTACGAAGAAGAGACGGGCATTGGTGGGGCCGTGGCGCTCAATCTCGCCGAGCGCACGACTGGCGTGTACATCGAGCTCTCGCCCGACCTCGCGAGCGCGATGCCTCAGGCAGGCGTGAAGCCGAAGCCCGGCAAGGGCCCGAAGACCGACCTCACGACCTATGTGAACCGCATCGGCAAGACGCTCGCTGCGTCGTCGGCGCGGCCCGGCCTCGACTGGACCTTCGTCGTGCTCGAGTCCGACACGCCGAACGCGTTCTCCGCTCCCGGTGGTTACGTGTTCATCACCACCGGCATGATTGCCGCCGTCGAGAACGAGGCCCAGCTCGCCGCCGTGCTCGCTCACGAGGTCGGTCACGTGACCGAGCGCCACGCGATGAAGGCGTACACCTCGGCGAAGGCGGGCGCGTGCGTGACCGCGCTCCTCAGCAAGGAAGGGCTCAGCGAGGTGAAGGACGCCGTCTCGAGCAGCTTCGTGAGCGACGTCGAGTCACTGCTGTCTGCAGGCCGAATCGACATCAACAAGGCCAGCGCAGACTTCATCGTCGCGGTCTCGGACAAGGCCGCAGACAGCATCGTGAACGTCGCGCTCGGGCCTGAGTTCGAGCACAAGGCCGACGCCATCGCCTACGAGCTGCTGGTGTTCTCGGGCTACGACCCGAACGAGTTCGAGAAGCTGCTCGCGAAGCTGCCCGACGCCGGCTTCTTCGGGCACCACCCCTCGAACAAGGCGCGCATCGCCAAGCTCGAGCCGCTCAAGAAGGACTACGCGGACTGGTCGGCGGGCCTCAAGGCGCCGGCGCTCGACCCCGTCGCGAAGGCCGTGAAGAAGTAGCGAGGAGCGCGCATGACCCGGAGCACGCTGGTGTCGGTGATGGCATTGGCGTGCGCGTGTCGACCGAGCCTCGAGTCGTCGATACGTGCCGACGAGGCCCGGCGACCCACCTCGACGGCCGAGCTCGCAGCCCAGCAGGAGACACTGCTGGCGCTGCAGAAGGCCTGCCTGGCGAAGCGCTCGCAGGTCTTCACCGACGCCGAGGTGCAGGGCATCGGGGCAAGGTCAGAGGCCGTATGGCTTCGACACAGGGCCACCAGCGCCGACGCTCGCCTGAGCCGGGTGGCGAACGTGCTGCTGGCGAGAGTGCCCGCGCGGCCCTGGCAGGTGCTGGTCGTCGACGAGGCGAAGGTCGACTCCTTCTCGGTTCCGCCCGCGACCGTGTTCGTGACGCGTGGGCTGCTGGCGGCCGTGAAGAGCGACGGCGCGCTGGCGGGCGTGGTGGCGCACGAGGTCGCGCACGTCGTGGCCAACGATGCGCTCGACGTCCTTCGTGAACAGAACGAGCTCCGCTGCCAGGTGCAGGAGCTGACGAAGTCGACGGTGAGCGCGAGCAACCAGCTCATGAACGGCGAGTTCGCCCTCGACCCCGGCGACGCGTCGTTCGTGCTGATGGCCAACCTGCTGGTCGATGCGCTGACGAGCCATGGCTACTGGGTGAAGGGCCAGGCGACGCAGGAGGACGAGCGGTTGGCCGATGCGCAGGCCGCCAGGTGGGTGCACGACTCGGGCTTCGACGTGCGTGAGTACGCCGCTGCGCTCCCGACGCTCGATGGGTTGTCGGTGCCGCACCCGCCCGCCTCGAAGCGAGTGGAGGCGCTCGAGACCATTCGGCAGACGTTGCCGCCACTCCCGGCCTCGAAGCCGAAGAAGTGAGCCCGTCGAAGCCGCGCTCGTTGCTGGTGCCGGGGGTGCTGCTCGCTGCCCTCGCAGTGATGACGTTCGTGGTGTCGGTTGGCGCGTTTCTCGTCAGCCGACAGGAGTACACGCGGTTCGACATTCCCGACGCGGGCTTCATCGGGGTGGTGACGACGCAGCCGTATCAGTCGCTGATCATGCGGGCGCCCGGTTCGGGGAGCGACAAGCCTGGCTTCCTGGAGATCTTCAAAGCCGATGGCACCTCGTGCGGGCGCGCCGAGCTGCCCATGGTGTCGCTCGCGATGGACGTGGAGTGGTACCTCGAGCTGAAGCCGCGCACCGTGACCGTCGTGGGTACGGCGACGTGGAACCTCGATGACTGTACGGTCGAGCGGTGGGGACGATGAGGCGCTCGTGGCTGTTGGTGCTCCTGGTGCTCGCGTGCCGCAAGCCGGCCCCCGCTCCGACGCAGCCGTTGCTGGAGTCGGTTCGCTCCGAGGCCAGGGCAGGGAAGGCGCCGGCGCTCGTCGTGCTGCACGGGCTTGGCTCCAACGAGCGCGACCTGTTTCAGCTTGGCCAGTTCGTCGCGCCCGAGGCGGTCGTCATCGGGCTGCGTGCGCCCCTCGTTCGCGGCCCGAACTCGTTCAGCTGGTTTCCCGTGCAGTTCACGCCGCAGGGGCCGGTGCACGACGCCGCCGAGGCCGAACGGTCGCGCGTTCGTATCGTCGAGTTCGTTCGGGCGCTGAGGGAGGACCCAGGCATCGACGCCGAACGAATCACCCTGCTCGGCTTCAGTCAGGGCGCGATTCTCAGCGAGGCCGTGGCGCTCAGCGAGCCGGAGTTGATCAGCGGCGCGGTGTTGATCAGCGGTCGCACGCTGCCTGAGTTGAAGCCGGTGGCGGGCGTCAGGAAGCGGCCCCGCGTGTTGGTGCTGCACGGCACGCGCGACCCGGTCTTGCCGTACGAGAATGGCGTGACGACGAACGAGGTGCTGACGCGCGCTGGCTACGAAGTGGAGTTCCGCTCCTTCGACGCCGCGCACGAAGTCACGACGCCGATGGTCGACGCGGTGCGCGCCTGGCTCTCGCGGAGCACCCGCTGACTGCACGACGGTCGCGATGGCGGCGACGGTTCCGAAGAGGTCATCATGACGAAATCGGTGAGCATCGCTCATTTGAAGGCCAACCTCGCGCAGGTTGGCGGCGAGGTGCGAACGAACGGACGCTCGGTCGTCATCGAGAAGCGCGGCAGACCCGTCGCGGTGCTCGTGCCGGTCGATGCCTCCCGGCCTGCGGGCTGGGCCTGGTTGGAGCGTTCGTGGACGCTCCACGGTTTGGCGAGATGCTCGACGAGGTCGTGAAGAGCCGTCGCAAGGACAAGAAGCGCCGGTGGTGAGTGTGTTGCTGCGCAGCCGAGTTCACACGACGTTGCATGAGCGTCTGGCCCGAACCACGAGTTGCGGCGCGTCGAAGGCAGCTCGACTGAACCTGCTCGACCGTGCGCTCGCGGCCCTCGCGAGCATGCAGGTACTTCCGTTCGACGAGGCAGCGGCACGGGTCTACGGGCCGCTGCGTGCGAGGCTCGAGACGCGGGGCGCAGTGGTGGCCGAGGCCGAGCTGCGCATCGGCGCGATCACCTTGAGCCGTGCTCGTCACCGGCCACGTGAAGCACTTCGCGCGAATCGAGGGGCTGAAGGTCGAGAACTGGCTCCGCTGAGTCACCAGTGCCGTTGCTGTCGGGCCGTTCGAGGTCGTTCAGCGAGCGCGCGCTCATTGTGCAAACCGCGCCCGACGCGATGGGAACATTGGCCTGGAGCGGCGCTCGCAGCGTCTGCGCGAACTGCTCCGAGTCCGACGTCACGCGAGGGCAGAGGCCTTCGCGAGCGCACGGTGCACGGCCTCGAGCGCCTTGCGGGCCTCGAGCAATTCGGCGCGCTCCTTCGTCAGGTCAGACACCTGGCGTGCCAGCGTGTCGCGCTCGCTCTTGAGCGCATCGGCCGAGCGGCGCAGGCCACCCATCGCCTCGTGGGCGGCCTCGAGCTCGCTCGCCAGCCGCTCTTCTTCCTGCAGCGACGCCTCGAGCTCCTGATCCTTCGCGCTGAGCGACTCCCGCAGCTCGTGCTTCTCGAGCTCACCGGCCTCGATGGCCTGACGCGACTCCTGCAGCGCGAGCAGCGCTTCGTTGCGCTCGCCCTCGAGCGACGCGAGCTCCTTCTCGAGGTCGGCGAGCAGGGTGACGCGGCCCTCCATCTCGGCCGACAGGCGGCGCGCTTCGTCCATGCGCAGGCGGGCCTCTTCGGTGGCGCGCTCGGCCTGACGGCGGGCGGCCTCGAGATCTTGCGACAGCGCGAGGTTCATCGCGCGCGTCTTCGCCAGCTCGCTCTGCAGCGCCGCGATGCGCTCGACGGCCAGCACACCCGCTTCGGCGACGGTCTCGGGCAGCGGCTCGGGGCGCGGGTTCTCACGCACGGCCTTGAGGCGCTCGCGCAGCTTCTCGCGGCGATCGGTCGCGTCGGGCATCGGCGCCTCGATTGGAGCCGTCTGCACTTCACGCACCTCGGCAGGTGCCTCGACGGCGGCCTTCACGGTGGACGTGACGACGACGGGCTTCGGCTGCGCCATGACGACCTCCGGAGCTTGCACGGCTTCGACAGCCTTCAAGGGCGTGACGACCGGCTGAACCGCCTCGACGACCGCCACCTGTGCGACGGGCGCGGGTGCTTCGGTCTGCAGGGCCGACGACAACACCTCGGCGGCGGTCGGCTTGAACGCGCGCGCGGTGAGCTTCGCCTTGAGCGCCTGCGAGAGATCGACCGGCTCCTCACGCGAAGGAATCACCGGCTCCTGCGCGACGGCCTGCGCGAGCGACTCCACCGTCTCTTGCGAGATCGAGGGAGCCTCGGTCGTGCCCAGCATGGCGCCCAGCCTCAGCTTCGGGCGGGCCCGCGAGACGTTCGCGTCGAATGCCTTCTTCATGCGTGTGTCCTCCAGAGAATCGTCTTCACGCCGACTTCGCTTCCACCGGCGGCTCCACCTTGGCGCTCTTCTCGAGTCGCCCAATCACTGCGTCGATGAGCGCCTGCACGTCGCTGGCGCCCTTCGAGTCACGGTCGAACGCGAAGATCGGCATGCCCTCACTCGAGGCCTGCGCGAACCGCGTGCACTGCCGCACCACCTGCGGCATCAGGTATTCGGGGTAGTGCGTCTTGAGCGCCTCG
>JAEUJR010000787.1 GCA_016793585.1 Archangium sp. | reverse complement strand
GGTGTACCGCTTCGGAGAGATCAGCATCTCGACGTTCATCGTCGGCAAGACGAAGACGGGCGAGCTCGCGGGCCTGCTGACGGGCCAGGTCGAGACCTGACGCAGAGCACCGTGGTGGCCCGTAGCGCGGCAGATCCGATTGAGTTAAGCGCCGCGCCCCCATGAACGAGTTCGCGCACCGCATCGCCGTCGACTGGCACAAGACCCTCGAGCGCACGCTCGAGCTGGCCGCTCAATCGCAGGGCAAGGGCGTGCTGGTGTTCGACCTCGACTCGACGGTGTTCGACAACCGGCCGCGTCAGGCGCGCATCGTGCGGGAGTACGGCGCGCAGAAGAACCTGCCGGCGCTCACGAAGGTGCAGCAGTTCCACTTCACCAACGGGTGGGACCTGAAGCACGCGTGCACGGCGGTGGGCGTGAGCGAGGCCGACGCGGAGTCGATTCACCGCGACCTGAAGAACTTCTGGGGAGCGCGCTTCTTCACCAGCCCGTACTGCAAAGACGACATCGAGATCGTCGGGGCTCCGCGGTTCTTGAACGCGTGCGTGAAGACCGGCGCGAAGCTCGTCTACGTGACTGGCCGGCACGAAGAGATGCGGGCGGGCTCAATCGAGGCGATGGCCCGCTGTGGCATGCCCGTTCCCGGCGGCACGGTGGCGCTGATGATGAAGCCGACGCTGCGTGAGAGCGATGATGCCTACAAACGCGTCGCCCACCAGTTGCTCGAAGAGATGGGCCCGGTGCTCGCGGCGTTCGACAACGAGCCGACCCACGTGAACGACTACGCGACCCGGTTCCCGAACTGTCTGCCGGTGCACCTGGCGACCGATCACTCCGGCCGGCCGGTGACGCTCAGTGATCGCGTCATCTCGATTCCGCACTTCGCGTGGTGAAGGCGATCGCGCTCATCGCAGGGCTGTTCTTCGTGGGCTGTGGCGCCAACGATTGCCCTGTGTGGTGTCGCGTGTCGCAGGAGATCGAGGGCAAGCAGGCCTGCTTCGTCGGTCCGAGCTGTGGCGTGTGCACGACCGCCTGTTCGCGAATCTCGCGGAACGCGGCGCTTGCGATGATCGACGCGGGGCAGTGTCAGGAAACGTCGATCGGCAATTGCCGGTGATCACCGCACGGGCGGGTTGAACTTTCGTACGAGCTCGACGAGCTGCGCGTGAAGCGCCTTGTTCGCCGCGATGTGGCCCTTGAGCGGCTTCGAGTAGTCGAGCGGGTTACCCATGATGTCGGTCACCACGCCGCCGGCCTCTTCGACGATCAGGTGGAGCGGGGCCGTGTCGTGCGCGTTGTGGCCAGGGAAGAGGGTGGCGGCGAACTCTCCCGAGGCGACCTTCGCGCCCATGTAGCCAATCGAGAGCAGGTTGATGATCGACGCGTTCGTGGTGATTGGCAGCAGGCCTGCGAGCTGGCCGACGTTGAACGGAGACGTGTTCCACCAGACGCTGCCGATGATGGTCTGCGCGCTGAACGTGGTGTGCGTCGAGACGGAGATGCGCTTGCCGTTGAGCGTCGCTCCGAGGCCGCGCTGGGCTGAGAAGAGCTGGTCGCCGAACGGGTCGTAGATGCAGGCGAGCTGCGGCTGGTTG
>JAEUJR010000783.1 GCA_016793585.1 Archangium sp. | reverse complement strand
GCATCGACGACGACCTCGCGGAAGAGGCCCAGCACCACCTCGGTGTCACATCCGCTGGAGGCCCCGGCGAGGGCGACGAGAACGAACCCCCTCACCGGCGCAACCCTACAGCGCTCTCCGCGTCAGCCACCGAGAATGCGTCGCTCGCCGACGGTCGACGGCAGAGGCATTCCACGTGTCCGCGCGTCACTAGCCGCCGAGAATGCGACGCGCGTCGACGGTCGACTGCAGAGGCTCCTTGCCCGCTTCCCACGGCAACGACTGCAACGCACGCCGCTGCGCGCTCGGGTTCGGCTTCGTGTCACTCGGCAAGTCGCCGATGGCCTTCTTGAGGGTGCGGTACGTCGCGTCGCCGGTGCGGTCGCCGTCACTCAGGCGCTTCTTCAGCTCGCCGAGCAGCACGTCGTCGTTCATGAGCAGCGGGTACTGCGTCGCGTTGCCCGTCACGGCCTGCTGCACCACCGCCACCGAGTCGTTGCACACGCCGGTGATGCCGTAGCCGTCGGCGTAGAGGTCGAGCCGCTTCGCAGCATCTTCGACGACGTCGGTGAAGGCGCCCGCGACCGAGAGCGCCTTGAGCGCGTCTTTGCCGCCGATGGTCGGGCTCGAGGTGCGGCCCAGCCACTCGGAGTCGGCGTGCACCTCGGCGGGGAAGAAGCCGGTGCCGCTGACGCCCTGGAAGAAGCGCGTGGTCGCGTCGAGCTTCGGGCCCTGCGAGTTCGGCCCCGACTTGATCGACACCATCATCTCGGAGTGCGCCGCGGGAACGACGGCTTCTTTGCCCGAGGCGTCCTTGATGCCGGTCTTCACCATGAGCGGCGCCGCGACGTCGACGAACTGCGGAGGGTTGGTACCGGGCACCGCGGTCTTCAGCGCCGCGAAGTTCGCCACGCGCGAGTCGAAGCGCACCGAGACGTCATAGCCGGCCTTCTCGAGGGCTCCGGCGAAGTCCTCCATGCGCGTGTACGACTTGCCGTTGAAGGCGACCTCGAACTTCTGATCAGCCGGCGCGGTCGGGTTGCGCGAGAGGCGCTGGAAGATCTCGGAGAACACGCAGTTCTGCTTCACCTTCGCGTCGGGTACGTTGCTGGCGACGTCGCCGGTGAAGAGGCCGGGCGCGACCTCTTTCAGCTCTGACTTCGGGCGCGGGTACGAGACCGAGTCGATGTTCGCGAGGTCGAACTTCTGGGGCAGCAGGTCCTTCCGAGGCTCGGGGTTCTTCACCTTGCCCGCTCGGTACGCCTGGTTCAGCGCGCCGATGCCGGCCGACATCTGCTGCGGCGTCACCTCGAGCGCGTTCGTCAACGCCGCCGGGTTCGCCTTCACCGCCGCGACCACCGTCGGAGGAATCGCGATGCCCGTCTGCTTCTGGAACCCTTCCAGAATCTTCCCGGCGGCCGCGGCGCCCTGCGGGGAGTTCGACAGACCCTGCAACACCTGCGGCAAGCCGACGAGCGCGGGGTATCGGCCGGGCACGAGGTCGTAGGGGCTGCTCTTCACGCCGCCGAGCGCCTGCGCGACCCGGCCCGTCACTGCACCAGCCACGTTGCGAAAGCCATCGCTCGCCGGCTTCGGCGCAGGGCCGGTCGTCCCCCAGGCAGCAGGAGCGGCTGGCGTCGCGGGAGCCGCGGGAGCCGTCGCTGGCGCCGTGTTCGTCGCGGGCGTGGTGTTGGAGATGACCGGGGCGTTGGGGTTGTTTCGAAGGGGAGCAGGCATCAGAGAGCGACCTCGTAGGGGAAGCGGACGTGGAATTTCAAGAAGGCGAAGAACGAAAGCCACACCGTGCGCTCGATGGGCAAAACGTCGAAGAACGCGCCGAGCCGCTGGGGAATGTACGCCTGCGCGCCGCCGCCGACACTGATCAACACCGTGCGCGTGACGTTGAGCAGGAGCGTGGTCTGCAGCTCGACCCCCGGCCGAAGGAAGAACGTCTTGGGAATGCCGGCGAGCTCGGTGCCGGCGATGTTCGAGTAGATGTACATCGCGGTGAGCAGCAGGCTCGCGTCGAGGTTGAAGCGGCCGCGGCTCTGGTTCCAGCTGCGCTCCGACTTCTGACCGGTCGTCACCAGCGTCAGCCCGAGCGGCTTCCACGTCGCGCCGAACAAGCCCACGCCGTTGAGCGCGTCGATGCTGGGCGAGACGTAGATGGTCGACGGAATGAAGATGCTCGGGCCGATCTTCAGCTCGGTGATCTTGTCGGCCTGCCCGCGATAGTTCGCCGGAATGCGGTCGCGGTTCTCGTTGATCCAGTCCTTGTCGATGATGGCGTACAGGTTGAACGCCAGTGCGAAGTGCGGCACCGCGCCGCGGTTCTCGAGCAGCGGGCCGTAGAACCAGAACGCCTCGGGGCCGATGCCGAAGTCGGCGGGCACCGTCACCTTGCCGGCCAAGGCGGTGGAAGAGAGGGCCAGCACGGCGCCCAGGACCAGACGGCGAATCACGTGGAGCATCACACCCCCGGTGGGCACACTGCGCAATGACGGCGCCATGACGCAGTGCGAGTGGAACAGATTCATCCGGTTGGAGGTGCGGTGAACGCGCTCACGAAGCAGGTGCTGGCCTCGCGCAAGGCGCACGGTCTGACGGTCGAGAAGGCTGGCGACTCTCTGCACTACGAGCAGACGCTGCCACCGATGGCGAAGGCGATGGGCTTCGCTCCGCACCAGACCCACCTGAACATCGTCGTGGACGTGGGCAATGAGCTGTCGAGGTCGCTGCCCATCTCGCGCTCGCTGGTGATGGTCGCGTTCCTCGATGGGTACGCCCTCGCGAAGCACGTCGACGCCACGAAGCGCTCGAGGGGCCAGGTGCTGCGCTCGGCAGCCGCGGTGACGCGCTTCGTGAGAGCGGCCGGGCGTTCGGGGCCTGCGTTGCTCTCGGGGCCGCACGGCGAGACGGCGAAGACGCTCATCGAAGACTTCGCGCCGGAAGGAGACGAGGCGGCGCTGCAGGGCATGGCGAACGGCTTCGCGTGCGGCGTGCTGCTCTACCAGTACGAACACGAGCTCGTGGTGCCGGGCTTCGACGCGCTCACGCCTGCGAAGAAGGCGAAGGCGGCGAAACCCTCGAACGTCGAGGTCGAGCTGCCGAAGGCGCTGCTCGACGGCGTGCTCGCGGCTCCCGACGACGACGCGCCCCGGCTCGTCTTGTCAGACTGGCTCGCGGAGCGCGGCGACCCGCTCGGTGAGTTCATTCAGGTGCAGTGCGCGCTGGTGCGCGGCCGCTTCGGCGCCGGTGGAAAGTGGGTTCGGTCGGCGAAGAGCACCCTTCCCTTCGAGACGCGCGAGCAGCTCGAGGCGCGAGAACAGGAGCTGCTCAAGCTCTATGAGAAGCGTTGGGTGGCGCCGATTCGAGGCGCGATTCGACAGTGGGGGTTTCGACGCGGCTTCGTGAACGACGTCATCGCCGACCTCTCGAAGTTCGCCGCCGCAGCCGGAACGACCCTGGCCCGCACGCCGCTCGAGAAGGCGAAGCTCACGGGGCTGCAGCGCGAACAGCTCGCCGGCATCGTGAAGGCCCCAGCGCACCCGACCGTCGACTTCATCGACCTGGCCGCCAACCGCATCGACGACCGCGTGGCCGAGCTCATGTCGGCGCCGCTGCTCTCGAAGGTGACGAAGCTGAACCTCGAGATGAACCCGCTGGGCCGCGAGTGCCTGAGCGCGCTCTCGACCCATCGCTCGCTGAAGCGGCTGCTCTTCTCTCGGCTCGAGGTCGGCGACGACGACTTCATGCAGCTGACGCGGGCGCCGTTCTGGAAGTCGCTCACCGGGCTCTTCATCGGCCGGAGCGAGCGGCTCACCTCACGCGTGGCCGAGGTCGTCGACGCTGCGCCGAAGCTCGAGTGGCTGTGCCTTCCCGAGGTCTCCGACGAGGCGGTGCTGTCGATCGCGAAGGCGCACCCGAAGTTGAAGTACCTCTCTCTCGTCACGACGACCGTGAAGGACGCGACGGTGCCGAGGCTGCTCGACCTGCTGCCCGGGCTCACCGGCTTTCAGGCGCCGCACGGCGTGTCGGAGAAGACGAAGGCGCTCGTCGAGCAGCGGCTGCCCGGCAACCGTTACGTCGGCTTGTTCGACTGATCAGCGACCTTCACCGCCACGTCGAAGCCGAACACCGCGCCGCCACCATCACGCTGCCGCGCCCACACCGTGCCGCCGTGCGCCTGCGCGATGCGCTTCACGAGCGCGAGCCCGAGCCCCAGCCCCTCTGACGTGCCGTTCTCGTCGGTCTTGCGCTGGAACTTCTGGAAGAGCGCCGCTTCGCCACCTTCGGGAAGGCCGGGGCCGCGGTCGAGCACGTCGAACGACACCTTCTCGGCCTTGATGACGACCCGCAGCGTCTCGACCCCGGTGCCGTGCTTCTTCGCGTTGTCGAGCAGGTTGGCGATGGCGCGCTGGAGCAACGTCGCGTCGCCCGTGAGCCGATCTCCGTCACCTTCGATCTGCGCGACCGTCGGCTGAAGGCCCGCACGCTCCACGGCACGGTTCACCACGTCACGCACCGAGAGCTCGCGCATGGTCAACACGCCAAAGTCGAGGCGTGAGCTCGCGAGCAACTGGCCGACCAGGGCGTCCATGTCCTCCACTTCGCGGTCGAGGTCGTCGTAGGTCTTCGGCGTCGCGCCGGTGTCACGGGCGATCTCCGAGACGATGCGCATGCGCGCCAATGGCGTGCGCAGCTCGTGCGAGACGGCGGCGAGCAGCTCGCGCTGATCAGCCAGCTGCTTCTCGATGCGCGTGGCCATGTCGTTGACGGCATCGGCGACGACTCCGAGCTCGTCAGGCTCGTGACACGACAGCTCGGCGCGCGCCGAGAGATCGCCGGTGCCGATGCGCTTGACCACCTGGGTGAGGTCGTCGAGCGGCCGCGCGAGGCGCCGCGCCACCTTGCCCGACGCGAGCCAGAGCACGCCGATGGCGATGGCGAACCCGAGGCCGAAGCGCCAGGCGTGCGGGCCTCCGTGCGAGTCGCAGACGCGAACGAGCCCGAGCTTCGTGCCGTTGCGCACCACCGGAATCTCGTAGGCGCGCCGGCCGCAGGGCTCTCCGTACCCACCGAGCGGAGCTCCGGCGGCGTCGCTCAGCTCGAGGTTCATCTCGAGCGTCTCGGCCGTCTCTTTCGCGAAGTTCTTTCGCGCGACCGGGTCGTCCCACTGGCGGGCGAACTGCGTGCCGACCCACGCGAGGCCGCGGTTCACCTGCTGGCGCCACTCGGGCTCGGGGCCGAGCACCATGAAGACGAACGACGTCAGCATCATCGTCGCCGCGATGCCGCCGGCGAACCACGCGAAGATTCTGCGATGCAGCCGCACGCGCACGAACCGGCCCAGCGGGCCCATCTTCGGTCTTCGGTGCGAGTGGAAGGGCTTCACGACGTCAGTCTTTCGTCAGCACGTAGCCGACTCCGCGAACGGTCTTGATCAGCTTCGGTGGGTCATCTCCGAGCTTCTGGCGCAGGTGACTGATGTGCACGTCGACGGTTCGCTCGCCGACGACGACGTCGCCGCGGCCGGCTTCAGAGAGCAGCGCGTCACGCGGCACCACGCGACCCGCGCGCCGCATCAGCGCGACGAGAATGTCGAACTCGATGCCCGTGAGGTCGGCCACCTTGCCCTCGACGGTCGCGGTGCGCGCTGGCACGTCGACGACGATGTTGTTCGCCTGCAGCTGCTCGTTCACGACCTCGGGCCTCGAGCGACGCAGCACGGCCCGCAGGCGCGCCAGCAACTCACGCGGAGAGAACGGCTTGCCCACGTAGTCGTCGGCGCCGATCTCGAGGCCCACCACGCGGTCGGTCTCGTCTCCGCGCGCGGTGAGCATGATGACGGGCACGTTCGACTTCGTGCGAATGCGCTTGCAGACCTCGAGGCCGTCCATGCCGGGCATCATCACGTCGAGCAGCACCGCGTCCCACGCGCCCTGCTCGAGCATGGCCAGGCCTTTGGGCCCGTCGGGCGCGTGCGCGAGCGTGACGCCGTTCTGCCCCATGTAGCTCTGGAGCAGCTCGGGCAGCCGCGCGTCGTCGTCGATGAGCAGAACTCTGGAGGCCATGGTGTTCGTTCTCGGTCTGAAGGGCGCATCGAGCATGCAGCACCCGATGCGCCCCCGCTATGTTCCTTCGCGCGCTCGCCCTGCTTCGCCGACCCACTTCGTCCGCGAAGCGCTCGCCAGCGCGGGTTCCTTCGCGCGCTCGCCCTGCTTCGCCGACCCACTTCGTCCGCGAAGCACTCGCCAGCGCGGGCGCTGGTTACTGCCCTGCCTGCGGAGCCGCCTGCTGCTGCACGGCCGCGGGAATGACGATGGTCTGCGGCTGCACGGCAGGCGCCTGCTGCGCGCCGGGCATGATGACGTAGATCTGCGGAGCCGGCGCCGCGGCAGGCGCGGGCGACTGCACCACCACCGTCTGCGGCTGGGCAGCTGGAGCCGCCTGCTTCACCTCGGCGCGCTCCTCGAAGCGGTTGCCCCACCGGTCGTCTTGGAACCGGCCGTCATGCCAGCCACCCATCTGCTGCCCATGACACCCGCCGTGCGCGCGCCAGTGTGCCGCGTGCGCGAACGCCGAGCCGTACCCACCGACCACTCCCAGAGCCAACAGTCCCATCAGTGCGAAACGCATGTGTGTGTTCCTTTCGTGTGCTTCGTGAACGGCTCAGACGCTGACGGTGGAGGGACCCATGGGGCCCTGCGCCTGGTGGTGGTGCGAGAACCGGCCGTGGCCGCAGTGACCGCCGTGCATGCGGCCGGGCCCGAACTCGATGAGGTCGGCCAACACCGCGCGCTGCTGCGGGTTGAGCGCCTCGTGAATCGCCTGCATCTTCTCTTTCAGGGTCTTCTTCACCTCGTCGACGGTGGCCTGCTGCTTCTCGAACGCGGCGTTGACGGCCTCGTTGTCGAACGACTCGCTGCGCATGGCCTTCGCGTACTCACTGCGCGCGCGGAAGAGCTCCTGGCGCGCGTCCCACATCACGCGCTGCGCCTGATCAGCCGCCTCGAGAATCACCTTCTCCTGGCCGGGCGTGGTGTCGAGCCGCTGAAAGAGCCGGCGCATCATGTACCGTCGCCACCCACCATGGCCGCCGTGGCCATGGCGACCCCAGCGCGCCACCTTGATCAACCCGATGAGACTCAGCGTTCCAACGATGAAACCGAACATGAGGACCGTTCCCTTTCGTCGCCGAGCCATCAGTGGCTCGTTGCGTGTTCAGACAGTAGGAATCGTGTGTGAAGCGACAGAGGTGGTCGGGGTGAAGAAACATGAAGGCGCGCCGTCCATGTGCGCATCTCTCGGCTTCGGGCATGGGCCGCAGTGCTTCCGGGTGGTTGTGATGCGAGCGCTCCTCTTGATGGTGGTGGTGAGTGGCGTGGCCAACGCGCAGGACTTCTCGCCCCCGCCGATGGTGCAGGCCGACACGGTCGACGCGAACCAGGGTCGCGAGCTGCAACCGCCCGTCATCGCGAACGCGCCCCTCGACCCGAACACCCTCACGCCAGCGCCGCAGTCGTTGCCCACCCAACCCTCGGGCACGTTGCAGCCGCAGGCCCCGCAGGCGCCCCAACCGAACTATCAGCTGCCGCCGCAGCAGCAGAACGGGCAACCGCAGCCGGGCACGGTGCAGCGCGCAGAGCCCGTCGCGAACCCGCGCTTCGTTCGCATCGGCATGTCGGCGCTGCTCGGCGCGGGCTTCGGTACGGTGACGTCGATCATCGGCGGCTTCGTGGGTGGCGAGTACTTGCGGCCGGGCATCACCTCGATCGGCAACATCTGGACGGGTGGGGCCATCGGCTTCGCGGTGGGAGCGCCCATCGGCGTGCTGGTGTCGGGCCTGCTGTTTCGCGGTGACGCACCCTGGTACGCACCGATTCTCGGAGACCTCGTCGGCGCGGCTGTCGGCGCCGGAGCCGTCGCGCTCGCCGGCCCTGATGCGCTCTCGGCGACGTTCGTGTTGCCGTTGCTCGGGTCGATCATCGGCTACGAGATGGGGTCGGCCGATGACGCGACGGTGGCTCCGACGGTGACCGTGTTGCCCGGTCGGAGCGGCGCCATCGTCGGAGTGTCTGGCCGCTTCTGAAGTCCGGCTCCAGCCTTCACTGCGCCCCTGCGGCCCGTGACGATAAGGTCACTTCGCGATGGCACTCTCGAAGTCACTTCGGCTGTTCGGGGCTCTGGTCGTGGTGAGTTGCACGGGCGTGCCTGAAGGCGTGCTCTTCAAGTGCGAGCCCGATGGCTCATGTCCTTCGTCGAATCAGCGGTGCGTGACCTTCGACGAGGGGAAGTACTGCGTCGCGATCGATGGTGGTGCGACCGCTGGTGGGAGCGGTGGCGGCGCTGCGGGCGGGGCGACGAGTGGTGGCGACGCGGGAGGAACAGCGAGCGCTGGTGGCACAGCGAGCGCGGGCGGAACCACGAGCGCGGGCGGAACCGCGAGCGCTGGTGGAACAGCAAGCGCGGGTGGCACGGCGAGCGCTGGTGGAACAACAAGCGCAGGTGGAACGGCAAGCGCAGGTGGAACGGCAAGCGCGGGTGGAACGGCGAGCGCTGGTGGCACGGCGAGCGCTGGTGGCACGGCGAGCGCTGGTGGAACGGCGAGCGCTGGTGGCACGGCGAGCGCTGGTGGAACGGCGAGCGCGGGTGGCACGGCGAGCGCTGGTGGAACCGCTGGTGGCACAGCGAGCGCTGGTGGCACAGCGAGCGCGGGTGGAACGGCAAGCGCCGGTGGAACAGCGAGCGCAGGTGGAACAGCGAGCGCGGGTGGAACGGCGAGCGCTGGTGGCACCGCGAGCGCGGGTGGAACGGCCGGCGGAAGCGGTGGTGGCTCGCTCTCGTACCCGGTGATGGCGGTGCTGCCGAACAGTCGCTTCATCGGCATCGCACAGGTGGCGATCGCCGGAGCACCTCAAGCCATCGCGAACGTCACCGTGCGTGAACAGCCAGGCCTGCAGGCGTCGATTCTCGAAGGGTGGTCGTTCAGCGGCGGCGCAGCGCCGGTGCAGAGCCGCTCGGTGGCGTGGAGCTCGGACTATCGCGTGCAAGGCATCGGCTCGAATCAGAGCGTGACGTACGTGGCGGGCCGAGGCTCATTGAGCATCATGGCCGAAGAGATCAGCCCGGCCACCCTCGCTCGCATCGGGCCCCAGACCAGCCTCACGACCCTGGCCAGTGGCAGCGACGCGGGCGTCACGCGAGTCAATCTGTTCACGGCGCCGCTGGCACCGGTGCTCGTGTGGGTCGGTCACGGTACGAACTCGACGCTCCACCGAATGGAGACACAGAACACGTTTGTCTCGGTGCTCACCTCGACGTCGACGGGCGTCATTCAGGGCGACGACGTCATCGAAGCGCCGACGATGGGGCTTCCGAACCGGTGGGTGGCGACGAGCCGCTGCACGGGTGACTGTTCGTTCCTCACCGTCACCTCGAGCGGAACTGGCACCGTCGGCCGATTGATGTGGGGCCCCTATTCGACCAGCACCACGTCGCTCAACCCGCCAACGCTGTTCACCACCATCGTGGGCTCTCCCGGCGGGGTCGCGGTCTTCGACCCGGGCAGCCCCATTCGTGTGGCGAGCGATGGCAACTCGGCCATCTACCTCGCTGGCCAGGGCCCGGGCGGCACCCTGGTGGTCGAGCGTCGAGACGCGATGATGGGCATGCGCGAGGCGCTCTTCACCTCGACGGGGCCGCTGCGGCTCGCCGACGTCACGCGTGCCCAGAACGGAGTCGGCATCTACCTGCTCGTCTCGTGGAGTCAGGTCGTGTCATTCGCTGGAGCCTCGATTCCCTCGGCCAACGGCAACCAGGGCAACGTGGGCGTGATTCGAATCGACTCGATGACGGGCGTGACCTCGAGCCTTTTCGACATCGCGCTCGACCAACAGGCGGTCGCGTTCGCGAAGAACGGCGCCTTTCTCACCGTCGCGGTTCACGAGGGCACCAACGCGGTGCTCTGGAGAATTCCCGCGCCGTGACGTTCTGACGTGCAGCGGGCGCGTGACATCGCTACCTCGCAGCGATGGCCGTTCCTTCGATTCGAATTCGCCACCTGAACGACGCCGGGCTCGAGCCCTCGCGCCGCTGGGTGCTGTACTGGATGACGTCGTTCCGCCGCACGCGGTTCAACTTCGCGCTCGACCGCGCCATCGAGCACGCGAAGGCGCTGAACAAGCCGCTCGTCGTCCTCGAGGCGCTGCGCGTGGGCTACCCCGACGCGAACGACCGCCTGCACACGTTCATCCTCGAGGGCATGGCCGAGAACGCGCGGCGCTTCGCGAAGTCGCCGGTGCTGCACTTTCCGTACGTCGAAGAGGTGAAGGGCGACGGCTCAGGGCTGCTCGAAGCGCTCGCGGCGCAGGCGTGCGTCGTCGTTGGTGATGACTGGCCCTGCTACTTCGTGCCGCGCATGCAGGCGGCCGCGGCCGAGCGGCTCGACGTTCGGTTCGAGGTCGTCGACTCGAACGGTGTGTGGCCGATGCACGCGACCGACCGGGTCTTCACCACCGCGCACTCGTTCCGTGCGCACCTGCAGAAGACGTTGCCCGAGCATCTGCACGCGATGCCGAACGATGCTCCGTTGGCGCGCCTCGACCTGCCGACGGTGAAGCTGCCGACGAGCATCACCTCGCGTTGGAGCCGCGCCGCGAAAGACCTGCTCGACGCCACGCCCGCTGCCATCGCCTCGTTGCCCATCGACCACTCGGTGCCGCGGGGAAAGATGCGTGGTGGCTCGCACGTCGCCGAGGCGCGGCTGAGCCTGTTCGTGTCGAAGAAGCTCGCCGACTACCCGGTCGCGAGAAACGAGCCGGAAGAAGACGGCACGAGCGCGTTGTCTCCGTACCTGCACTTCGGCCACGTCTCGGCCCACCACGTGTTCGCCGAGGTCGCCAAGCGCGAGAAGTGGACGCCCGATGTGCTGGGTAAGTCCATCGGCGGCTCGAAGGAGGGCTGGTGGAAGATGTCGGCGGCCGCCGAGTCGTTCCTCGACGAGCTCATCACCTGGCGCGAGCTCGCCTTCAACATGGCGGCGCTGCGGCCCGACGACTACGGCTCGATGGAGACGCTGCCCGCGTTCGCGAAGGCCACGCACGCGAAGCACGCGAAAGACCCGCGCGAGCACCTGTACACGCTGGAGCAGCTCGAGCGCTCCGAGACGCACGACGAGCTGTGGAACGCGACGCAGCGGCAGATGGTGCGTGACGGCTGGTTC